>JAHCKB010000104.1 GCA_026125985.1 Bradyrhizobium sp. | reverse complement strand
TCGATGACGACGTCCTGAAAGAGAAGGAACATCTCTGGCAGAGCAGAAAGCCCTCAAAGCGTGCCCTGGAGCTCGCCTTCTATACCGGTACGCTGACGATCAGCGAGCGCAACGGGATGCTCAAGACCTACGATCTGATGACACGCCATTTCGGCTGGGACCAGCCGCCGAAGCCGGCGAGCGCCAGCGAAGTCGCGGTCTATCTGCTCGACCGGGCGCTGCGCGCGCAGGGCGTGGTCAGTCTGGATTCGATCTGCCACCTCGATGCGCCGAGCAAGACTGCGGTGCGGCGCACGATCGAAGCACGCGTGCGAAAAAAGGAACTGCTTGCCGTCGCGCTGGAAGGCGCCGGCAAGCAGGAACATTGGTTGCAGCCGGGAACGTTGGAGACCGCAGGCGAGGGGGGCGCTTCGTCCCTCGTCCATATTCTCTCGCCCTTCGATCCCCTGATCATCCAGCGCAAGCGAACCGAACTCATCTTCGGCTATAGCCACAAGTTCGAGGCCTATGTGCCGAAGGCCAAACGCATCTTCGGCTACTTCGCGCTTCCGGTTCTGGTGGACGATGAGATCGTTGCCGCACTGGATCTGAAGACCGACCGGCAGAACAGGAAGCTGCTGATGCAGAAGTGGAACTGGGTTGGCCCCGGCAAGTTCGCGAAAGGCGATGCGCGCAAGGAGCTGAAGCGTCGTATCGAGGAAGAGCTCGATCGTTTTGAGAAGTTCCAATTGGCGGAGTAGGGCGGATTTGCAGAGCGTGATCCGCCGCGCCGGTTGCGGCGCAGTGCGCAATCGCGCGCCCTACGACTTGACCGCCGTGAACCTTGCCCCGCCCATCGCCTTGCGTTGCACAAGATCGACGAACAGCACATAGGACCGGTAGAAGTCGTCGTGGCCGGCAGGCGTGCCGGCCGCTTCCGCCTCGCTGCGCAGCTTTTCGTACATGCGCAGCCGCTCGCCGAGGATCGCACCCCACGACTCGGTTTCGTCTTCCACTGTCTCGATCTCGAAGCCGGCGGCGCGCAACAGCTCGGCATGGCGGTCGATCCCGATCAGAGTTGCAGCCGCCATGCCGTCCCACAGGAGCTGGCGCTGCGCATCCGACAGCGGGCGGTGCACGATCCAGTTGGTGAAGGCGAATCGTCCGCCGGAGCGCAGCACGCGATGCGCCTCGGCAAAGGTGCGCCCGATGTCGGGAACGTGCAGGAGCGCCTCCTGGCTGACGACGGCATCGAAACTCGCATCCGCCAGCGGCAGGTCCATCACATTGCCCTCGAGCACGCGCACTTTGCCTTCGAGGCCGACGCGCCGCGACAGTTCCGCAGCGCCAGCCACGCGCGCCGGCGTCAGTTCGACGCCGGTAACGATGGCGCCATGGCGATGCGCCAGATAGCGCGCTGGCCCGCCGAGACCCGCGCACAGGTCCACCACCTTGCTGCCGATGCCGATCCGCGCGCGTTTAGCCAGCGCGTCGTTAGCGGCGAGCCCGCCATAATGGTCCTGGTCGTGCGCGAACAGATCTTCCGGCTGCAATCCCTCCAGCGTCCCGCGCGTCACCTCAAGCTTGGCCAGGATGATTTGCGCCGAAATCGGATGGCGCTCGTAAAAGTCGATGGCCGAGTGAATCTGAGAGGTCATGCGGGCTCCTTTTTAGGGGCTTCTTCACTATACGCGGAGAGCGTGGCCGGCTTGGGCCGAGAACGCCTCAAAAACTCACGGACATGTGTCTAGTGACGATTATTGACATTCGTCATATCGCATTCGATACTCTTCATCAAAATCAGCGATAGGGGTATCCGATGTTGGTCCAATCGGCTTTGTCTAGTTATTTCAGGCTGTTAACAGGTGTGTTGCTGGCGGCGTCGGTGATTGCGCTGACTGGCTGCAAAGAGGCAACCGCGGAAAAGCCTGCGCCCGGACGTCCGGTTCTGGTCGCAACCGTGAAATATGAGGCCGCGTCCCCTGAGCGCAGCTTTGTCGGCACCATCCGGCCACGGATCGAGACCGATATGGGCTTCCGGGTTCCCGGCAAGGTCGCAAAGCGTCTCGTCGAGGTCGGGCAGACCGTCGACGTTGGCCAGCAGCTGGCGGTGCTCGACGAGGTCGATCTGAAGCTGCAGGCCGAGCAGGCGCAGGCCGAGTTTTCCGCCGCCACCGGCGTGCTGGCGCAGGCGGCCGCCGCCGAGCAGCGCGCCAAGGACCTTCGCGCCAAGGGCTGGACCACCGACGCGCAGATGGATGCGGCGCGTGCTGCCGCCGATGAAGCGAGGGCGCGGCTCAATCGCGCCGAGCGCCAGGTCGAACTAACCAGGAACTCGCTCTCCTATGCCACGCTGACGGCGGACGCCCGCGGGGTCGTCACCGCAAGCCTGATCGAGCCCGGTCAGGTCGTTGCCGCCGGCCAATCCGCCATTCGCGTCGCGCGTTTTGCCGAGAAGGAAGCTGTCGTCGCGATCCCCGAAACGCTGGTCGGCCGTGCCAAGGAAGGTGTTGCCTCCGTCACGCTGTGGTCCGAGCCGGGCAAGAAGTACGCGGCGAGGCTGCGCGAGATTGCGCCGTCGGCCGATCCTGCCACGCGCACCTATCTTGCGAAATTCTCGCTTCCGGACGCCGGCGACGGCGTTTCGCTCGGCATGACCGCGACGCTGACGCTCGCCGATCCCGCCACCGAGCGGGTGGCCAGGCTGCCGTTGTCGGCGCTGTACAATCAGGGCAGCAGTCCGTCGCTCTATGTCGTCGACGATACCGGCAACATCGCGCTCAAGCCGGTGACGGTGAGGGCCTATGAGTCCGAAAGCGTCGTCATCGCGGCCGGCGTAAAGGAAGGCGACAAGGTCGTCGCCCTCGGCGTGCAGAAGCTCGACCCCGCGCAGAAGGTGCGCGTGGTGTCGTCATTGTCATTCTGACGGAAACATTTCGACGGGTCCTGGAATCAGGAACGAGGAGAGCGGGATGAAACGCTTCAATCTTTCGAGCTGGGCCGTGAGCCACCCGACGCTGGTTCTGTTTCTGATGATCGTGCTGGGTGCTGCCGGATTCTTCTCCTACCAAAAGCTCGGCCGCGCGGAGGACCCGTTCTTCACCGTTAAGGTCGTCAACGTCTCCGCGATCTGGCCCGGCGCTACTGCGCAGGAGATGCAGACCCAGGTCGCCGATCCCATCGAGAAGAAGCTGCAGGAGTTGCCGTTCTTCGAGAAGGTTCAGACCTATTCCAAGCCGTCCTTCACGGCGATGCAGGTGACCTTCCGCGACAACGCCTCGCCGAAGGAGGTGCCCTACCTCTTTTATCTGCTGCGCAAGAAGCTGGTTGACGTGCAGGACCAGTTGCCCGCTGGGCTGCTTGGTCCGGTCGTCAACGACGAGTTCTCCGACGTCGATTCAATCCTCTACATGATGACCGGAGACGGGGCCGACTATGCGCAGCTCAAGAAGACCGCCGAAGGCCTGCGCCAGAAGCTGTTGAAGGTGAGCGGCGTCACCAAGGTCAATCTCTACGGAACCCAGGCGGAGCGCATCTTCGTCGAGTTCTCCCATGCCAAGCTTGCCACGCTGGGCATCGCACCGCAGGCGCTGTTCGATTCTCTGGCCAAGCAGAATAACGTCACGCCCGCTGGCACGGTGGAAACCTCGGCGCAGCGTGTACCGCTACGCGTCACCGGCGCGCTCGATGGGGCCAGGGCGGTTGCGGAGACGCCGGTCGAGAGCAACGGCCGCGTATTCCGCCTCGGCGACATCGCCACCGTCACCCACGGCTACGTCGATCCACCGACCTTCATGGTGCGTCAGGAAGGCAAGCCCGCCATCGGCATCGGCGTCGTCACCGCCAAGGGCGCCAATATCCTTGTGCTCGGCGAAGAGGTGCGCCGCGCGACCGATCAATTCATGAACGTCGTGCCGCAGGGCATCGAGGTCGAGCAGATCGCCGACCAGCCCAAGGTGGTCGAGCATGCCGTGGGCGAGTTCACGAGTTCCTTCATCGAGGCGCTCGCCATCGTGCTGTTCGTCTCCTTCATCGCGCTCGGCTGGCGCACCGGCATCGTGGTGGCCGCGTCCGTTCCGTTGGTGCTCGCCATCGTCTTCATCGTCATGAGCGCGATGGGGCTCGACCTGCACCGCATCACGCTCGGTGCGCTGATCATCGCGCTCGGTCTTCTGGTCGATGATGCCATCATCGCCGTCGAGATGATGGTGGTGAAGATGGAGCAGGGCTGGGACCGCATTCGCGCCGCATCCTTTGCCTGGGAATCCACCGCGTTTCCGATGCTGACGGGCACGCTGGTCACCGCGGCGGGCTTCCTGCCGATCGGTTTCGCCAATTCGGCGGTCGGCGAATATGCCGGCGGCATCTTCTGGATCGTCGCGATCGCGCTGGTGGCTTCCTGGTTCGTCGCTGTGATCTTCACGCCCTATATCGGCGTCAAGCTGCTGCCGAATCTCGCCCACCACGCCGGGCACGATCCCAATGCTGTCTACGATACTCGGATCTATCGTGGCCTGCGCGCTGTGGTGCGGTGGTGCGTCGATCACCGGGTCATGGTGGTGGTCGCAACCGTCGGCGTCTTCGTGCTGTCCATCGTCGGCTTCGGCCGCGTGCAGCAGCAGTTCTTCCCGCTGTCCGAGCGGCCCGAGTTGTTCCTGCAGCTTCGCTTGCCGGAAGGAACTGCCTTCAATGTCACCGAGAAGACGGTGAAGAAGGCCGAGGAGTTCCTGAAGGGCGACAAGGACATCAACACCTACACCGCCTATGTCGGCCAGGGCTCGCCGCGCTTCTGGCTTGGCCTCAATCCCCAGCTTCCGAACGAGGCTTTTGCCGAGATCGTCATCGTCTCGAAGGATGTCGAGGCGCGCGAGCGCATCATGGCCAGAATCGAGAAGGCGGTCGTCAATGGTGCGCTGCCCGAAGCCCGTGTGCGCGTCGACCGCTTCAATTTTGGACCGCCTGTCGGTTTCCCCGTCCAGTTCCGGGTCATCGGCCCCGACGCCAACAAGGTGCGCGATATTGCCTATCAGGTGCGCGAGATCGTTCGCGCCAACAAGAACGTCAAGGACGTCCAGCTCGACTGGAACGAACAGTCGCCATACCTCAAGCTCGCCGTGGACCAGGACCGTGCCCGTGCCCTCGGCCTTACCCCGCAGGAGGTCTCGCAGTCGCTCGCCATGCTGATCTCGGGTGCGCAGGTGACGACCGTCCGCGACGGCATCGAAAAGGTGGGCGTGGTCGCACGCGCGGTGCCTTCCGAGCGTCTTGACCTCGGCAAGGTCGGCGATCTCACCATCACGTCCCGCAACGGCATTGCCGTGCCGCTGCAGCAGATCGCCAGGATCGAGTATGCCCATGAGGAGCCGATCATGTGGCGGCGCAATCGTGACATGGCTATCACCGTGCGCACCGACGTCGTCGACGGCGTGCAGGCGCCCGATGTGACCAACCAGATCTGGCCGAATCTGAAGGACATCCGCGACAAGCTCGAGCCTGCCTACCGGATCGAACCGGGCGGCGCGTTCGAGGAGTCCGCCAAGGGCAACGCCTCGATATTCGTTCTCTTTCCGGTCATGGTCATGGTGATGCTGACGCTGCTGATGATCCAGCTGCAGAGCTTCTCGCGCCTGACGCTGGTCTTCCTCACCGCGCCGCTGGGCATTGTCGGAGCCTCGCTCGGCCTCAACGTCGCCAACCAGCCCTTCGGCTTCGTGGCGCTGCTCGGCCTGATTGCGCTTGCCGGCATGATCATGCGCAATACCGTCATTCTCGTCGACCAGATCGAGACCGACGTGGACAATGGCCTGACCCGCCGCGAGGCGATCGTAGAGGCCACCGTCCGCCGCGCGCGTCCGGTGGTGCTGACGGCACTGGCTGCAATCCTGGCCATGATCCCGCTGTCGCGCTCGGCGTTCTGGGGTCCGATGGCGATCACCATCATGGGCGGACTTTTCGTGGCGACTTTCCTGACGCTGCTCTACCTGCCCGGTCTCTACGCCCTGTGGTTCAGGAAGAGTCTGGAAGAGAGCGGGGCCGGCGACAGTCCCGCTGCCGCGCCGCAGCACAAACAACCTGCATTTCCGCTTGCCGAAGCCGCGGAATAATTGAACATTGAGATCCAGATCATGACGCTTGTTTCCGAACATACCGAAACCGATACCCGCGAGCGCATTCTCGTGGTGGCGGAGCGTTTGTTCCGGCAGATCGGCTACCAGAAAACGACGGTGGCCGACATCGCCAAGGAATTGCGGATGAGCCCCGCCAACGTCTATCGCTTCTTCGACTCGAAGAAGGCGATCCACGAGGGCGTTGCCCGCGTCCTGATGGGCGAGGTCGAGGCCGAAGCGCGCCGGATCGTGGCTCAGCCGGGTCCCGCCAAGCCGAGGCTGCGCGAACTGCTCAAGACCATCAATCGCATGAACTCGGAGCGCTATGTCGGCGACGCCAAGCTGCATGAGATGGTCAGGATCGCGATGGAGGAGGACTGGCAGGTCTGCGACACCCATATCCAGTGCGTTACCGGCCTGATCGCCGAGGTGATCGCGCAGGGTGTTGCGTCCGGCGAGTTCGAAGCGCCCGATCTGCCGCAGGCTGCGCTATGCACCTGCACCGGCATGATCCGGTTCTTTCACCCGGAGATGATCGCCCAGGCCGTCAACAAGCCCAGCGCCACGATCGACGAGATGGTCGATTTCCTCTTCCGCGCCCTGGAGCCGCGCAAGGCGAAATAGCCCCGCGGTGAGATAGCAGCTATAGTTCCCGGCATTATCCGGGAGATGCGAGGCATCGAACCCGGAATTCCCCGGTGCGAAATAGTGCATTCGGGGTCTGGTGCTTGCGCACCGTCCCGCAACGACTGCATCGAACAGGAACCAGCCCGCGTGACCAAAGACCTTCACTACTACGAGCCCGCCAAGGGCCATGGCCTCAAGCATGATCCCTTCAACGCCATCATCGCCCCGCGCCCGATCGGCTGGATTTCCTCGCGCGATGCCAAGGGCAACATCAACCTAGCGCCCTACAGCTTCTTCAACGCCTTCTGTTACAAGCCACCGATCATCGGCTTCTCCTCCACCAACTGGAAGGACAGCGCCGGCAACATCCAGGAGACCGGCGAGTTCGTCTGGAATCTCGTCACCCGGGATCTGGCGCAGCAGATGAATGCGACTGCCGCCCACGTCGCCCATGATGTCAGCGAGTTCAGCATCGCCGGCCTCACGGCGGTGCCCTGCAAGCTCGTCAACGTGCCCCGGGTCGGCGAAAGCCCCGTGGCATTCGAGTGCAAATTGACCGAGATCATCCAACTCAAGGGCGCCAATGGCGAGAAGGCGCAGGCCTGGGTCACCTTCGGCGAGGTCGTCGCCGTCCATATCGACAAGGCCATGATCAAGGACGGCGTCTACCAGACCGCCTGGGCGCATCCGATCGTCCGTGCCGGCCGCAGCGGCGACTATTTCGAGATCAGGGCGGAAGACATGTTCGAGATGGTCCGGCCGGACTGAGCGCCAGAGCATGATCCGGAAAAGTGTGAAGCGGTTTTCCGAAAGGATCATGCGCAAGTAACAGCCTAAAGCGCGATGACGATTCGTCCCAATCTCATCGCGCTTTAGATCGCCGATTTCGCCTGCGCGATCCTGGCCTCCGCGAAAGAGATGGCGTCGGTGCGCGCGTTAGCGTTCGGAAACGCGCGGTCGGGAATGATCATTGCGTTCAGCGAGCCGATCCAGAACAGGACGAGGCCCTGTTCGGCCGTTACGCTGCTGATCGCGGGCCAGCACCAACTGGCCTGCGACAGCTTGCCGGTAACCGTGATAGCGCGCTCGTCGAGCGTCACGGTCTTTTCATCATGGGCGTTGGGGGTGCTGGATGGCATGGCACGGATGGTGCGGCGTCGGATGATCCAGAACGCTAGCCGGAACGTGAAGAAACCTGCCAGGAATCCGCACAAGCCCAAAGAGCCAGCAAGTTCGACTGCAACGGGATCTGCAACCTCAAGGGCCGCAACGGCCCTTGCAGCAAAAGCAACGGGAATCGCGATGAAGACGGCGCCGGTCAGGATCGCGCGATTTGTGGTGGTCGACTGACGCTTTTCTAAGATGGCCATGTATCGCGCGTAGTCGTCGGCGTTCAGCTGCACTGCGAGCCGAATAGGTTGGGCGTCGGATGCCACGGCTGATCTCCGTCTGCAGTCTGCTTGCGGTTGGTCGCAGCCCCACAGGAGACGGTTCATGCTGCGTCAGCGCAGAACCCGCTCCGCAGGCCCGCAGCGTCGACCAATTCAAGGCGGAAGACATGTTCGAGATGGTCCGGCCGGACTGAAACAGTATCCGGGAAACCTGAGCACACCTTCGTTGTCCCGATTGCTCAACGGGGATGCGGAGGTGTCCAAAATTTAACTCGCTGAGCCCGCAACGGCGCGAGTGTCGCGGGCGTTTCATTACCATATTTGGAAGAGCAAATAGGTGGGAAACGATGAAGCGGGCTCTCGCCATTCTTGCCTGCTTTGGCCTGCTTGCGGTTGGCGAGTACTTCGCCGTCAGCAAATGGGCTATCCGGCATGAGACCCTGAATCTCTTCGATGCGGCACGGCAAAGGCCGGTGTCGGTGGACCTTGCCGTCCGCCGTGACTACGAGATGAAGGCTGACAACGGTCTTTGGAAGCTCCCAGTCGCGATCATCAGCAACGGGAATACGGTGAAGAACACGGAATACTCTTTCCTTGCCAACGTGCTCGCTGCGCGGGGTTATCTTGTGGCAAGCATCCAGCAGGACCTCCCGACCGATCCCCCGCTCATGACACGGATCGGGCTTCCCTATGTGGGTCGCCGGGACGTTTACCTGCGTTGTGAGGAAAATATTCTTTTTGTCGTCGGTGAACTTCAGAAGCTGCAGCCCAATGCCGACTACAATCATCTGACTCTGGTGGGTCACTCCAACGGAGGCGATGTATCGATGTATGTCGCCAAGCAACATCCCGAGCTGGTGTCGAAGGTCATCACGCTGGACAATCTGCGTGTTCCGCTCTGGCTCGGTCACAAGATGAAGATATTGTCGTTTCGTTCCAAGGATCCGAACTTCAAGACCGATCCGGGTGTACTGCCGCCCCCGGGAGAGGCGACCGCCGAGGGGATCGAAATCGTCAACACGGGCGCGCTGCATACCGAGTTGAGCGACCGCGGCCCGGACTCGGTCAAGCAGAGAATTCAGGAGGCACTTGACCGGTTTCTCGGAGATAGCGCCTCAAGCGATCTCGCTCCGGTCCGTGCCACCGCGCCCATGATCGCCAATCCTGGCGACTATTGATTCCCCAGGATCACTAATTCCGCAAAGGAGCCCGATCACCAGCAGCGACGGCCCCATTGCGTCCACACGCAGCGGCGGTGCGGACGGGGTTTCCAGTAGCAGGTCCGTCGCCATCCACATCCCCAAGACCCGCAGCGCCAGACGCGGCGACAGACATAGGCAGCTTGTTCCAGATTCGACTGGACCTGGCCTGCACCGATTGCTTGCGGCGTGGAAACAGGCATTGCTTCTGCGGGACGGGAACCAACTGGAGCCACGGCGAGTACTGCAGCTGCTATGCAGCACGCCAAAAAGTTTCGCATGGGACACTCTCCGTCTCTGTTGGAAAACGTTATCACCTGATGAGAAAACGGCGTTAGTGAAAACGCGCAGAGCAAAAATTGGTTCCCGCGCGCGTCAAGTTGACGCTGATGCGCGGGCGAACATTTGCTGATGGCAACTTTTGCGACAGGACTCGCATCGTGCGATCGCGAAGCTGCGACAATTGGACCTGCTGCCGTCCTCCTCAAGCGTTTGAAAATAAGATGATTAGGTACTCTTATGCAGTCGGTGAAGAGACTGACGGCTCGCTTGAAATGCAGGCAGCTCAGCTTCCGCAGTCGGGGAAGTCACAATTGACGTGCCGCAGCCCTGCGCGCGGTCGCGCCCGATGTGACGTAGTTGAGAGTACGCGGCAACGCCGGGATCGGCTCTCCCATACCCCCTCTGGCTCTCGCAGCGCGGATCGCAGGCTTTGATCCAAGACGCCAAAGGACTGCCTGCGATGCCTATCCCGTCTGACAAAATCGCGCTTTTCATCGACGGCGCCAATCTTCACGCCACGGCGAAGGCACTCGGTTTTGACGTCGACTACAGGCGCCTGCTTCAGGAGTATCAGGGCTACGGTTCGCTTCTCCGCGCGTTCTATTACACCGTGACGGTGGAGGATCAGGAGTATTCCGGCATCCGGCCGCTTATCGATTGGCTGGACTACAATGGCTACACCGTGCACACCAAGCCAAGCCGGGAGTTCGTCGACGCCAGCGGCCGGCGTAGGATGAAAGGCAGCATGAACATCGAGCTCGCCATCGACGCGATGGGACTCGCAGGGCATGTCGGTCGGATCGTTCTGTTCTCCGGTGACGGCGATTTTCGTCCGCTGGTGGCGGCGCTGCAACGTCGCGGAGTTCTGGTTACGGTGGTTTCCACGATGCACAGCCAGCCACCGATGATTGCGGACGAATTGCGCCGCCAGGCGGACGTCTTCACGGATCTGGTCGATCTGAGATCGAGGATCGAGCGCGATCCCAATGAACGTCAGTTGCCGCGTGAGACACGCTACCCGCGTCGAAGCGGTGCCGTCCAACCAAAGGGAGAGCCGCCCGAAGAAGAAGAGTGAGCCCGAGATTCGCGAAGATCTGGGAATGGCCGAGCGGTAACGGCGCACAAATCTTACTGCTCGATCCGTTCGTGATCGAATATCCGGCAAGGCGCGACTTCGCCGTCCAGCCACGCCTGTTCCCTTGCCAGCGCCCTCCAGGCGTCCGCCATGCGGCGATACCGTTTTCTATCCGGCAAGCTTTCCGCTGCTTCCGACAACAGCTCGCAATTTTCCGCGTTCTTGCGCAATTCGTCAGATGTGGGCATCTTTGCGGCATACAAAGAGCGCGTGAATCCGGCAACCGGCGAGGGTACGGCACCGCTCACATTTCAGAACGTTTGCCATGTGCCGAAGAGTCCCACATCGCGGGGAAGACTCTTGCCGAGATTTGCGGCGTGCATTTGCGGTCGCGCCGCAAGCACACAGCCAGCTTCAGAGAGATCGGTAGCGCCAGGTGATCCATCCCAGCCTGATACCCGATGTGCTTCCCTCTTGGAGGCGGGCTAAAATGAGCGACGCCCTGGTTCTTGAACCGTGAGCAGGCGGGCAAGCCGCAGCGATACCTGACGTTTCCGGAACGGAATCGAGGCCTTGCCGTTAACAAACGGCAACTGGGGCCGCGTCAATTTCGCTTCTTTTTCAGCGCGAAGTGTTCACCCGCGACGGGCAATTTCGGTGCTAAAGTCCCGCCATCTGCGTCGAACCATGAGGACATGCCATGAGCTTTCGCCGCGACTACATCACCAGACCCATCTTCTCCCTTGCCCGCGGCGCGCTGCCGCCGATGTCCGACACCGAGCGCGAGGCGCTGGAGGCGGGCGATGTCTGGTGGGATGCCGATCTCTTCACCGGCGATCCCGACTGGTCGAAACTGCTCGCCAATGCGCCGGCGGCGCTGACGGAGGAGGAGAAGGCGTTCCTCAATGGTCCCGTCGACGAGCTCTGTGCCATGCTCGACGACTGGAAGATCAACTGGGAATGGCGCGACTTGCCGCCTGAGGCCTGGGACTTCATCAAGAAGCACAAGTTCTTTGGCATGATCATTCCGAAGGAATTCGGTGGGCTCGGATTCTCGCCGTATGCGCATTCCGAAGTCGTGCGCAAGCTGTCGTCGCGCTCGCTCGCCGCGGCTGTCACTGTGATGGTGCCCAACTCGCTCGGGCCGGGCGAATTGCTGATGCGCTTCGGCACCAAAGAGCAGCAGGACCGCTGGCTGCCGCGCCTCGCGGAGGGCCGCGACATTCCCTGCTTTGGACTGACCAGCCCCGAGGCCGGCTCGGATGCCGCTTCGATGATCGACACCGGTATCGTCTGCAAGGGCACTTTCGAAGGCCGTGAAGTCATCGGGCTGAAACTGAACTGGCACAAGCGCTACATCACCCTCGGTCCGGTGGCGACGCTGCTGGGTCTCGCCTTCAAGGCCTATGACCCCGATCATCTCGTAGGCGACAAGGAGGATCTCGGCATTACCGTTGCGCTGATTCCGACTCATCTCCCGGGGGTCGAGATCGGTCATCGTCATCTGCCGGCGATGCAGGTGTTCCAGAACGGTCCGAATTGGGGCCGCGATGTCTTCGTCCCGCTCGACTATATCATCGGCGGCGAGGCGCAGCTGGGGCAGGGCTGGAAGATGCTGATGACGGCGCTTGCCGCTGGTCGCGGCATCTCGCTGCCTTCGCTTTCTGCTGCGGGTGCCGCGTATGCTGCGCGCACCACCGGCGCCTATGCCCGCATCCGCGAACAGTTCGGCATTTCGATTTCGAAGTTCGAAGGTATCGAGGAGCCGCTCGCCCGCATTGCCGGCACAGCCTATCTGCTCGACGCCGCGCGGCGGCTGACCTGCGCCGCGCTCAACCAGGGGAATCATCCAGCGGTGATTTCCGGCATCATGAAGCTGCATGCCACCGAACGAATGCGGATCGTCATCGACGACGCCATGGATATTCACGGTGGCAAGGCCGTGATCGACGGCCCGCAGAACTACATGGGCGGCCTCTATCGCGCGGTGCCGGTCGGCATCACGGTGGAGGGCGCCAACATCCTGACCCGCAATCTCATCGTGTTCGGGCAGGGCGCCATCCGCGCACATCCCTATCTGCTCGCCGAGATGAATGCGCTGCGCGACGAGGATCGGGTGCGGGGATTGCAGGCTTTCGACGAATCCCTGTGGAGCCACGTCAGTCACAGCTTCAAGACGCTGTTCCGCGCCTGGGGCCGGAGCTGGACCGGCGGCCTGTTCGTCAAGGCGCCGGACGCTGGCAAGGCGAAGCGCTTCTACCGTCAGCTCTCGCGCTATTCGTCGGCCTTTGCGCTCACGGCCGACATGGCGCTGCTGACGCTTGGCGGAGCGCTGAAGCGCAAGGAAATGCTCTCCGCGCGACTCGGCGACATCCTGTCCGAACTGTATCTCCTCTCCGCCGCACTGAAGCGCTGGGAAGACGAAGGACGTCAGTCGGCGGATTTTGCCGCGCTCGAATGGTGCATGGCGAGCGGCTTCAGGACGATCGAGAACAGGCTCGCCGAAATCCTCGGTAACCTGCCCAACCGCTTTGTCGCCGTAATCCTGAAGTTCTTGCTGCAGCCCTGGGGCGCCCGCGTACTCGGGCCGAGCGACCGCGTGGTGCATGAATGCGCCCAACTCATCCTGGAGCCGTCGGCGGCGCGCGATCGCCTCACGCCCGACCTTTCCCATGTCGAGGATGATCGCGGCGTGGCGCGCCTGGAAGCGGCGTTCCGGCTGGTCGCGGCATCGGAGAATATCCGCAGGCGGCTTCATGCCGCCCGAATCCACGACTGGAAGGAAGCCGTCAAGAAAGGCGTCATCACGCAAGGAGAAGGCGAGAAGCTCGCTGTCGCGCATGACGCTGTCATGAAGGTGATCGAGGTTGACGATTTTGCGCCTGAGGCATTGTCGCCGATTTACAGGAAGACCGCCGACGTGCATCAATTCTTCCAGGAGCTGGGTGAGCAGAGGGCAGCGAGCTGATGGCGCGACCGGTCTTCATCATCGACGGCAGCCGGACGCCCTTCATCAAGGCCCGCTCCGGTCCGGGCCCTTTCACACCAGTGGATCTCGCCGTGCAATGTGGCCGG
>JAHCKB010000103.1 GCA_026125985.1 Bradyrhizobium sp. | reverse complement strand
GCAACGCCACGCCGTAGAGCTTTCGGCTGGTCAGTCCATAGAGCTTTGCGAAGGCGGATTTGTCGTCGGCTGCGACCCCTGCAAGCAGCGCTGCAAGATCGTCCTTGTCCCGGTTTGCGTGGACCGCTCGCCTCATCCTGATGCTCCCCAAAATCCTTCGCCGGCGCCCGTGAACAGGGTGTCAGCCATGCCGCCAAATACAGGCGTTGGCGCCGAATTGTTTCAGTGCTTGCGGAACTATTTCGTGATGGCTATCCGGTCGACGTCCTGAAACTTTTCCGGATTGATCCGTACCTCCGGCGCCCCTATACCCGTGACGGCTTAATTGGCGTCCGGGAGCTGGGGCCGCAGGTGTCGAACAGCGAACTGGCAACCACACTCGAACGGGTCGCGGAAGGAGACCGGGTCGCGTTTCGGAACCTGTATCAGGCGGTCGGCCCCAGATTATTCAGCGTCTGCAAACGCTTGATGAGAGATCATGACGCCGCGCAGGATGCCTTTCAGGATGTGATGGTGCGAATCTGGGAGAAGTCTCCCCTGTTCGACCGGGCGCGCGGTGACGCCATGGGCTGGATGCTCGCCCTGACGCGCAATGTTGTCTTCAATCGTCTCTCAGAAAAGCCTGCTGCCACACTGTCGCTCAGCGACGGGGAGGTCGCATCCGTCGTCGAGCGGCTGTCGGCGGGCAGCGACCCGTCGCTGGCGCAGGACCTGCGGCGGTGCCTCGGCGGGTTGAGGGCAGAGCATCGCCGCTGTGTCGTCATGGCATATCATTATGGGCTAACCTATGAGGAACTTTCGGCGCTTGCCGACGTACCTCTCGGAACGGTCAAGAGCTGGATACATCGTGCGATCGGGCAGTTGCAGACATGTCTGAACCAGTGAAGCCGGACGATGTGCTCTCGGCCGAGTATGCGCTGGGCCTGCTGCGCGGCGAGGCATGCGCGGAAGTCTCCGCGCGGCTCGAAACCGACGAAGACCTGCGCGCATCCGTGGAATTCTGGCAGCGCGCGCTTGGCGGCATCGATTCGCCGGAGGAGGGGGGCGATGTGCCGCCCGGTCTGTTCGACAGCATCCTGGCGCGGATCGACGACGAAGGCATGCAATTGCCGGGCACGCGGACACAGCGCGCCGAGGCTGCGAGCTGGCGGGAGATCTCGCCCGGCGTGACGTCGCGCGTGCTGCACATCGACCGCGCCAACAACCGTCAATCGCTGCTGATCCGCATGGCGCCCGGCGCGGTCTATCACTCGCATGCGCACGATGCCGACGAGGAGGCTTTTGTCGTCGGGGGCGATCTCTGGTTCGGCGACCTCAGCCTGGGGCCGGGCGACTATCACATCGCCGCCGCCGCCACCCGCCATCCGCCGGGCCGCACTGTCGGCGGCTGTCTGGTCCATGTCGTGACCAGCCTTTCGCACTGATCTTCGCATTTGCCGCCGTCGAAAGCTCCGGGATAATACGGGCTCGGCCGCGATCAAACTTTAGCCATGGCGGCGAGAACCGGCGCACAAGCGCTGTCCTTTCCCGCCGTCGTTCGCTACAGTTCACTTATGTCGAAAGATCAACGGTCGGCTTCTTCCCTGGCGGCGGAGCACGCCCTCGGACTGCTCCGGGGCGGCGAGCGCGTCGCCGTGGAAGCCGATGCCGATCTACGTCGCGAGGCGGAGGCCTGGCAGGCGCGGCTCGCGCCGCTCGATGATGCCACCGCCGAATCGCCGCCGCCGGGATTGTTCGAGAAGACGCTTGAGCGCATTGACCGCGAAGGCGTGGCACTGCCTGGAACGACGACGCGGCGCGCGGCGGATGCCGAGTGGCAGCAGCATGACGACGGCATCACCTACCGCGTGCTCAAGGTGGACGAGCGGTTGCAGCGGCGGACTCTGCTGGTGAAGATGCAGCCCGGCGCGGTCCTGAAGTCGCACATTCACAGCTTCGAGGAAGAGTGCCTGGTGATCGAGGGCGACCTCAGATATGGCGACCTCGTGCTGCGCGCCGGTGACTATCATCATGCAATGGCCAGTGCGCACCATGCCGACGGCGTCACGACGTCGGGCTGCCTGCTGCATGTGGTGATCGCCATCTAGGGCGCGGCGAAAAAGGAAAATCTGGCCGGTGCTTGAATGATCCATCCGTGGCGCCGACGAACATCATGCAATCGCCTTTTCCTGCTGACATTCGTGCTCTGTTGGGCCGTCGTCGCATTTGGCCGTCCGTCATTCAGTGCGCCGGTTCGTTTGGGGATTATGGGCGATAGCGGCTCTGATGAGTACCGTGCCGCGGAAAACAATCGCGGCGGCGCGTACGCCTCGACAACCCTCAACTGGAACGAACAACTGCATCGCTATCGCGGCATCGACATAGGCCCATGGGGCGGTTGGAGCGGCACGCGCCGCAGCGGCTTCGAATACAATTGGGCTCGACCCGGCGCGACTGCGGAAGATGTCGTCACAACCGGTCAGGCCGCGGGCCTGGCCCAACAAGTCGCTGCCGGCAAGATCGACACGATAGTCCTCTACGTTGGCGCCAACGATTTTGCGATCTGGAACAAGACCTACGCCAACATCTACAACGGTGTGCTCGCTGGACAATCCCTGAAGGATTACATCGATGGAATCGTGTCCAGTGTGGCCAACGCGATAGACACGGTACGTGCGGCCAAAACCGTCAACATGATCGTTGTTAACCTCCAGGACCGTGGCCAGAGTCCTGCTTTTGTTGCACGCTTTCCTGATCCGGCGAGGCGGGAAGCCGTGAGCAGCGCCATCGTTGCCGTGAATGTCGGAATAGACATTGTGGTCCGTGCGCGCCCGCAAGTGGCGCTCGTCGATCTCTATAACTACCTGGATTCCCCAAAGTACAAATCGCGCATCAACCTTGGGCGCGGAACCGTTTCGGTTGGCCGCGACCAGATTTCATTCGCGACGTCCGGCGACGAACCGCATCACGCCATGCTGTCCGACGACGAGCACAGCGGCACCGTCGTTCAATGCCTGCTGGCGAACTACATCTTCATCGAACCGCTCAATTCCAGGTTCGGGAAAAGCATAACGCCGTTTACGGACGAGGAATGTCTCGCTCATGCGGGGATTCCTGCTCGCGGCAGGTGACGGCGTTTTGACGCTTTCACTCGGTTGATGCGCGTCAGTCGCTTCCCGATTACGGCGCCGACCTCAACGACCGCGATCTTCGGCGGCGCGTTAATCTTAACATGCCTTGCCAGCACATCTCGCGCGCCCGTGAAATCGGGCGCGCCGGTGATGGCACGGTTCTGGCTATCCTCTTCGTTGAGTCCCCGTCTTGTCTCGTTTCGGGGCAAGGGAGACGGAAACGGCCGCGACGATGCACCAGAACTGCACGTCGGCGTCGCGGCGCACAGACGAGCCAAGTTCGGTGCGTCTGTGTAGCACCTTCCTCCAGTTTGATCTTGCTGGCCGACGTGTAGGAAAGAAGGAAGTAATAATGTCAACCAAGAGAAAGGCGTTCCGTAAGACGGTGCCAATTTTCGGTGCCGCAGCCGCTGCTGGGTTGTTCTCCATGATGGGAACAGCGCTGGCGGAGGACGCTTCGGCCCGGCGGTTTGAGCAGATTGCTCTGGCCGACGAAGCCGAAGTCGCTTTCATCGGTTGAAGCGACGACTACTCCAATCCGGTGAATGACCCCTCGCAGTGGGGCAAGAACTACGGCCGCGGTCGAAGCTGATGAGTGCCGATCGCGCACGCAAGGAAGGGATGAACGGCGGCAACGCCGTTCATCTTTCCAATCTGAAGATCATCAACGGCTGTATCGCGTTCGACGTTTGCTCGGGCAAGTTTCACCGCGTTAGCGAAAGCGCGGCATTTGTCATCAGCGAACTCAAACGACAGACGCCTCTTGGGAAGCTCGTTTCGTCCTATTCGCGGCGCTACCAGATATCGCCATCTGTCGCTGCGCGGGACGTCGAACTGTTCTTGAATGACATATCGGTGATACGATGACCAGGCAACTTACCATCGCTGTCAGCGGCTTGCACCGCGGCGACAATCCGCAACCGGGCCCCGCGGTTATTCGCAGCATTCGTCGCCGGTATCCGTCGGCGCGAATAATCGGCCTGTCCTACGATCTGCTTGAGAGCACGCTCTTCAGCAAATCCGATGACGGTGTTGATGCCGCGTTCCTGATGCCGTTTCCGGGCAAGGGGCCCGATGCTCTCATGGAGCGTCTGGACGAAATCGCCCAGATCTATCCACTCGACATGGTCATCCCGTGCCTGGACTCGGAGATTCCAAATTATCTCGAGCTGTCTGGCGAGTTCAAGGCCCGCGGAATCAGAACGCCCCTGTTGACCAAGAAGTCCTTTGATCGGCGCAGCAAGGAAAATCTGTTCCAGCTCGGAAAGGCGGCCGGCGTTCGCGTGCCGCAGACGATCGTCGTCTCCGATCTGATGGCGGCGCACAGGGCAAGCGAGAAAATCGGGTTTCCCCTGTTTCTCAAAGGCAAGCAGTATGGCGCGGGGCGAGTAACATCGCCTGCGGAAGTCGCCTCCGTGTTTCATTCGCTGATGGCCGCGTGGGGTGGACCCGTGATCGCACAGGCCGCGGTCCATGGCAGCGGCGACGAGTACGACGTGGTCGGTCTCGGCGACGGGCAGGGCGGCCTGCTCGGCTCCTGTACTATTCGCAAGATCATGCTGACCCGCAACGGCAAGGCGTTTGGTGGAATTGTCGTTGCAGACCCGGCTCTCCAGAAGAGCGTGGAAAAGATCATCAGGAAATTGAAGTGGTGGGGTCCCTTCGAGCTTGAGTTTGTGAAGGGCAAGCAAGGTCACGAGCTGATCGAAATGAACCCGCGGTTCCCGGCCTGGACCGATTTTCCGTCCCAGATCGGATGCAACCTCCCGGCCATGCTGGTCGACTTGCTTCTTTCGCGCCCGGTAAAGCCGGTCGCTCCGTGCGAACCGGGAAAAATGTTCATTCGTCATTGCCTTGACCTTGTAGGCGACATTTCGCAGCTCGCGGAGTTGTCCGCCGGTTCCCTGGTCAAGGACGCGCAACCGAATCTTCTGCAATCCCTGGAGCCCGTGAGCTGATGCGTGCACCCCAATCAAGAACGTATTCGCCGCCGTCGATCACCGCGGAGCTGGGTCGGGGAGACGCCGCTCTCGCCCGCAATCATCAAAACCGGAACGTGCCGTTTTGCGATCAGATCGATGGGGTCAGCATTGACGACCTCGTCGAGCAATTCGGCTCTCCGCTCTTTGTCTTCTCCGAGCGTACCGTGATCGAGACGGCGCGGCGCGCCAAGAAGGCCTTCAGCAAGGTGTATCCGAATACGACGTTCGGCTGGTCCTACAAGACCAACTATCTCAAGGCGATCTGCAACATCTTCCACAAGGAAGGGTGGATCGCCGAGGTCGTTTCCGAGTTCGAGTATCAGAAGGCCGAACAGGCCGGCATCCCGGGCAAGGACATCATCTATAACGGTCCCTGCAAGTCGCGCGAAAGCCTCGAGCACGCCCTGCGTCAGGGCTCTCTGGTGCAAATCGACAATTGGGACGAGCTTCGGGTGATCGAAGAAATCGTGCCTACGTTGCGCCGCCCCGTCGATGTCGGGATCCGTATCTGGATGGACACGGGCCTGACTCCCGCCTGGTCCAAGTTCGGAGTTTCGCTGGCCAGCGGCGAGGCGGCCCGGGCGGTATTGCGTGTCATCGCGAATCCGCATCTGAAGCTGCACACCCTGCACAGCCACATCGGAACCTATGTTCTGGAACCGAAAGCCTATGCCGTCGCCGCGGAGCGGCTGGTCATCCTGCGAGAGCTGATCTCCCGCAAGACCGGCCATCTTGTGCCCTGTATCAATCTCGGCGGTGGTTTTCCTTCGGGCAGCTTGCTGCACGAAATGCCCGAGAAAACCAAGGTGCCGCCGATTGAGGAGTACGCCGAGGCGATTGCCGGCGTTCTGAATCAACTCCCTCGCGCACAGCGCCCGCAATTGCGGCTGGAAACCGGTCGCCACCTTATCGACGACGCAGGCTACTTGATCGCCTCCGTTGTCGCGGTCAAGGGAGCGGAGCGCGACAAGGCCCAGCCCAATTCAGGAAAGCGGAGTCGCGGCGGCTATGTGGTCGATGCCGGGGTGAACCTTCTCTACACCTCGACCTGGTTCAGGGTGAACGTGCTGCCCACCAAGCCGAGCGATCCGCTGCACAACAGCGCCTCCAAGCTCTATGGCTGCCTGTGCATGAACATCGACATCATTCGGCAGGCGGTCGAACTTCCGCCGCTCGAGGTCGACGACAAACTGGTGCTTCATCCGGTCGGAGCTTATAACCTGACCCAGTCGATGCAGTTCATCGGCTTGCGGCCTGCGGTGGTTCTCATCGGTGTCGATGGTTCCGTCAATGTGATCCGCCGTCGTGAAAAGCTCGCTGACGTCGAGAACGGCGAGCAGGTTCCGGAGCGCCTCCAGCTTGCGGCCATCTAAAGGGACCACCAAATCTGCGCGGAAGCCTCATCAAAACCCTGACGACACTTCCGCGCGCACCGCGCAAGGCCTGATGCGCTTGTTCAGGCTCAGGCCTCGTTGAGCGACCTTGCGATGATGTTGCGCTGAATTTCCGACGTGCCCTCGCCGATGATGTAGACCAGCGAGTCGCGGTGGAAGCGGCCGACGGGATATTCCCGCATCAGGCCGGCGCCGCCGAGGATGCGGATCGCCTGTTCGGACACGCGCACCGCCATTTCGCTGGCAATCAGCTTCACCTTTGATGCGGTCGGGCCATCGATCGTTCCCTGATCGACGCGCCAGGCGCCGTAATAGACGAACCATTTCGCCGCCTCGATTTCCGCGGCCATGTCGGCCAGCTTGTGGGCGATCGCCTGATACTCGATGATCGGCTTGCCGCGCACGATCCGCGTCTTGGCGAATTCCAGTGCCGCATCGAACGCGCCGCGCGCCATGCCGATGCAGTTGGCGGAGACGCCGATCCGGTTCTCCGACAGGGAGTCGCGCACGATGCTGTATGTGCCGGTCTCGCCGCCGAGCAGGCAATCGTCGGGCACGAAGGCGTCCTCGATGTAGATCAGGCCAGTCTCCGACGAACGAATGGCTTCCTTGTCGAGCTTGCTGATCTTGAAGCCCGGATTGGGCAGTTCGACGATGAACAGGCTGATCGCATCGGCCGTATGGTCGGGCTTGGTGCGCGCCGCCAACATCAGGAAATCCGCCATCGGCGCATTGGTGATGTAGAGCTTCGAGCCATTGAGGCGCCAGCCGCCATCCACCTTGTCCGCCCGCGTGCGCATGGCGCGGATGTCAGAGCCGCCGTCGGGCTCGGAGAGGCCGAAGCCGCCGATCTTCTCGCCGGCCAGCCCCGGTACGAAGAAGCGCGCCTTCTGCTGCGGCGTGCCGGCGCGCCAGATCGGCCACAGCGCCAGATGGGTATGTGCCGACCATGAAGCGGAAAAGGACTGGCACACCCGGCTCATCTCCTCGCGGACGATGCAGTCGCTGACCTTGTCGAAGCCGGAGCCGCCATCGGCCTCGGGATAGCGCACGCCGAGGAGGCCGAGTTCGGCCCATTTGCGGAACAGCTGCTTGGGAAATACCTCGTTCTCCTCGGCGTCCCTGACGAGCGCGGCCATCTCGTCAGCGGCGAAGCGGACGATGGTCTCGCGCACCTGCTCCTGTTGCGGCGTGAACTCGAAATCCATGGGCATTTCCTTTTTTGTGTTTTTTGCGACGCGGCAGCCTATCCGTACGCTGCTGGCCGGTAGTGCGCCAGATCAAATCAGAACGTCGGCGGCGTGCAGGCGCTGATCACCTCGCACGGCTTGTTGCCGATGCAGCGGAAGCGGTGCGGGCGGCGGCTCTCGAAATAATAGGCATCGCCTGGACCGAGGATGCGCCGCTCGCCGTCGACCGTCACCTCGAGCCTTCCCGAGATCACGATACCGCCTTCCTCGCCGTCATGCGCCAGCGGCACGCGGCCGGTGTCGCCGCCGGGGCCGTAACGCTCGTGCAGAATCTGCAGCGCTCGACCGAACAGGTTGTCGCCGACCTGAAGATAGGAGATTGGCTTCTTGCCGATCTCGGTCAGTTCGTCGGCGCGGTAGAACGCCTTGCGCGGCCGCTCCGGTTCGATAGCGAAGAATTCCGCAAGCCCCATCGGGATGCCGTCGAGGATGCGCTTGAGCGCGCCGACCGACGGGTTCATCTGGTTGGATTCGATCAGCGAGATCGTCGAATTGGTGACGCCGGAGCGCTTGGCCAGTTCCCGTTGCGACAGCTTCTGGCGGCTGCGGACGAAGCGGAGCCGCCCGCCGATATCGACGCTCATGGCATCTCCCGTGTTGCAGGTGTTGCGGATCGGGCAAATATGCCTTGGCTGATCCAGCAAAATCAATGCCTTGGGACCGACCAGAAAAGGACTTGTTGTGCGATTTCGGCCATGGGACGGCTGGCTTTGCCCCATACAATAAGGAGTCGCGCCGTGACGGTTCACCAGATTCCCAATACCCTCGACATGCAGGCGTTCTGGATGCCGTTCACGGCGAACCGGCAGTTCAAGGAAACGCCGCGGCTGTTCGCCTCCGCCGAGGGCATGTATTACACCAGCGTCGACGGCCGCAAAGTGCTCGACGGCTCCGCGGGGCTTTGGTGCGTCAATGCCGGCCATGGCCGCAAGTCGATCGCCGCCGCGGTCGAGCGCCAGCTTATGAACCTCGATTTCGCGCCGTCGTTCCAGATGGGCCATCCGATGGCCTTCGATTTTGCGCGCCGGCTCGCCGAGATCGCACCCAAGGGAATGGACCGCGTCTTCTTCACCAATTCCGGTTCGGAGTCGGTCGACACGGCGCTCAAGATCGCGCTCGCCTATCACCGTGCGACGGGACAGCCGACCCGCACGCGCCTGCTCGGCCGCGAGCGCGGCTATCATGGCGTCGGCTTCGGCGGCATGTCGGTTGGTGGCATGGTGAACAACCGCCGCGCGTTTGCCACCCATCTGCCCGGCGTCGATCACATCCGCCACACCTACGATCTCGAACGCAACGCCTTTGCCAAGGATCTGCCGCCGCATGGCGCCGAACTCGCTGACGATGTCGAGCGCCTGGTGGCGTTGCACGGCGCCGAGACCATCGCCGCCGTGATCGTCGAGCCGGTGCCGGGCTCGACCGGCGTGTTGCCGCCGCCGCAGGGCTACCTGCAGCGACTGCGTCAGCTTTGCGACAAGCACGGCATTCTCCTGATCTTCGACGAGGTCATTACCGGCTTCGGCCGGCTGGGCACGCCGTTCGCCGCGAATTTCTTCGGCGTGACGCCGGACCTGATGACGACCGCCAAGGGCATCACCAACGGCACCATCCCGTGCGGCGCGGTGTTCGCCAGCCGCAAGGTGCATGACGGGCTGATGACCGGTCCCGACAGCCAGATCGAGCTGTTCCACGGCTACACCTACTCGGCCCATCCGGTGGCGTGCGCGGCTGGCCTTGCCACGCTCGACATCTACAAGGATGAAGGGCTGCTCACCCGCGGCGCCAAGTTCACCGAGTATTTCCGCGATGCGCTGCATGCGCTGAAGGGCCTGCCGAACGTGATCGACATTCGCAATGTCGGCCTGATGGGCGCCGTCGAGCTTGCGCCGCGCAAGGACGCGCCCGGCGCGCGCGGCTACGAGGTGATGGTCGAGTGCTTTAACCGCGGGCTCTACATGCGCACCAGCGGCGATGCCTTCGCGATGTCGCCGCCCTTGATCGTCGAGCGCAATCATATCGACGAGATAGTGTCGATCCTCTCCGACGCCATCAAGCGCGTGGCCTGATAATTGCTCCTTCCGCTGCAAAGACATCATCTTTGCAGCGGCGGATCGCCGCGCGTGCAGGAGAGCAGACGTGAAAGTCCTGATCCTCGGTAGCGGCGTCATCGGCGTCACCTCGGCGTATTATCTGGCGCGTGCGGGCCACGACGTAACGGTCGTCGACCGCCAGCCGGGTCCGGCGCTGGAAACGAGCTTTGCCAATGCCGGCGAGGTTTCGCCCGGCTATGCCTCGCCCTGGGCAGGTCCTGGCGTGCCGGTGAAGGCGATCAAGTGGCTTCTGATGAAGCACGGCCCGCTGGTGATCCGGCCCAACCCGGATCCCGTCATGTGGTGGTGGCTTCTGAAGATGCTGCGCAACTGCACGGCTGCGCGCTATGCCGTCAACAAGAGCCGGATGATTCCTCTTGCCGAATACAGCCGCGACTGCCTGCGCGCGCTGCGCGCCGAGATCGGCATCCGCTACGACGAGCGCAGCCAGGGCACGCTTCAGCTCTTCCGCAAGCAGCAGCAGCTCGATCACACCGGCGACGACATCGCGGTGCTCGGGCAATATGGCGTGCCGTACGAATTGCTCGATCGCGACGGCTGCATCAGGGCCGAACCTGCGCTGGTGCAGGTGAGGGACAAGTTCGTGGGCGGCTTGCGCCTGCCGCAGGACGAGACCGGCGATTGCCAGATGTTCACGGCGGCCCTGGCGGAGCAGGCGGCCCAACTCGGGGTGACGTTTAGGTTCAATGTAAACATCGACGGCCTCGTCGCCGAAGGCGGCAGGATCGCCGGCGTGGCTACCAGTGAAGGGGTTCTGCAGGCCGACAGCTACGTCGTCGCGCTCGGGAGCTGGTCGCAGCAGTTGATGCGCCGCATCGGCATTGCCATTCCTGTCTATGCGGTGAAAGGCTATTCAATCACCGTGAAGATCGCGGAGGAGAACGGTGCGCCGGTTTCCACCGTGATGGATGAAAGTTACAAGGTCGCGATCACGCGGCTCGGAACACGCATTCGCGTCGGCGGAACCGCCGAAGTATCGGGCTATTCCGACACGCTTCACCCCGCCCGCCGCGCTACGCTCGATCATTCGCTGACGGACCTGTTCCCGCGTGGCGGCGATCTGACCGACGCGCAATTCTGGTGCGGCCTGCGCCCGATGACGCCGGACGGCCCGCCGGTCATCGGCTCGACGCGATATCCGAATCTCCACCTCAACACTGGCCACGGCACGCTGGGCTGGACCATGGCCTGCGGCTCGGGGCGCGTGCTTGCAGACATGCTGTCCGGCCGCAAGCCCGACATCGACACGCGTGAACTGTCGGTCAGCCGCTACGAGAACAGGTTCGGCTGAACCAACCTTCGCATTTTCGTCAAATCCCATCGATGCAGTCGTCGGCATTCTGAATCGACGGCGAGAGCTTCGCAATTCGTCGCGAAAAAATACGTTGCCGCGCCATATTCTTTGTGAGGCATTTCACTGACGACGCACGCCGTGCGTGTCACCTTTGCAAGACGAAAGTACTGCTCCGCAGCCACGATCCAGAGCAGCGCTCCCATTGCTCACGTATTTCATTTTCGTGTCGAATTTTCTCGGGGGGAAGAGATGCAATCGCCCTGGTTTTCCGTTGCGACACATTTCCGCGGGATCAGCGAAGTCCACGGTTCGGTGACCAACCCGAAGATTGCCGAGATGTTCCGCATCTCCGGTCATCCCGAGATCAAGGACGATGAAACGCCGTGGTGCGCGGCCTTTGTCGGCGCGTGCCTGCGCCTGTCCGGCTATCGCAGTTCGGGGAGCCTGGGTGCGCGCAGTTACGAGCATTTCGGCCAGGATCTGAAGGATTCGCCGCAGCGCGGCTGCATCGTGGTTTTCACGCGCGGCGATCCGAAGGCGGCGACGGGCCACGTCGCATTCTACGATCACGACGACGGCGATCGCATCAAGGTCCTCGGCGGCAACCAGGGTGATGCCGTGACGGTGGCTTCGTTTCCCAAGAGCCGCGTGCTGGCCTACCGGCTTCCGGTCGAGACTGCACCGCTTCCGATCGACACGACGCTGCCGAACATTCTGACCATCGATCCCGACAATGCGCCGCCCCATGTGCGCGGTATCGGCGCCGCGGTTGCCGCGATGAGCGGAGCGCGCGAAGCGCGTGCGACGGAGGCGCTCGCCGAAGGCGCGAGCGGACCGCAGGTCACCGCCCTTCAGCAGGCGCTTGCCGCCATCGGTTTCCAGCCCGGCGAGATCGACGGCGAATACGGGCCCCGCACGGCCTCGGCCGTGAGCAACTTTCAGAGCATGCGCGGCCTTTCGGTGACCGGTGTCGCGGACGGCGAGACGTTGCGGAGTCTGGGATTGGCTGTGCCGGCCGGGCTTGTGCGCGGCGGAATTGCAGCGGAGGGAGGAGCAAGCATGCAGCAGCAGGATATTCTCAAGGCGTTGTTCGAGGTTCTGGCTGCGCAAAACCAGCCGCCGGTTACGCCCGCCAAACCGGCTCCGGCGGGTGTCGACACTTCGCAGCTCCTGCAAATCGTCCTGGGTGCGCTGACCGGAAAGCAAGGCGCGGCATCTGCGACAGGTACGACTCCGCCGGTCATGTCGCCGATCGACAAGGTACTCGGCGGCGAGATGCTGCAGGGCAAGAAGACGCCGCTCGCGATTCTTGCCTATGCGCTTCTCTCGATCGTGCAAGCTGTTGAGCCCGGCACAGCGACGGGAAGCACCGGCACGATTCTCACCACGCTGATCGGCGGTTTCGGCGGGCTTGGCGTTCTCGCCAAGGTCGATCGCGTGGTGCAACTGCTGGGCCTGATCGCGACCAAGCCCAGGTAGGCGGTGAGCTGGTCTCGAACGTGCGGCATGTCGACGAGTTTCGATGAAGCATGAAGGTCGATCATGGCAAATGATTTCAGAAGCCTGAAGGCAGAATACGCCGATCTCTGGCAACGCATGCAGATCCGTCCCGAACATGCACCAGAGGTGAACGCGATCGCCGCGCGCCTGATCGCGCTGAAGCCGCGCTACCAGCAGGTCGCCGCCACGACACGCGTGCCATGGTTCATCATCGCGGTCTTGCATCAGCGCGAGGCGAGCGCGGACTTCTCCGGCGTGCTCCACAATGGCGAGCGCATCATCGGCACCGGCCGGCTGACCAGGCTGGTACCGGCAAACCGCGGGCCATTCTCTACTTGGGAAGAGAGCGCTGTCGACGCGCTCACCATGCCGCCGCACAAGCTGCACGAGGTGGATAGCTGGACGGCCGAGCGAGCCTGCTACGAGATCGAGCGATACAACGGTTTCGGCTATCGCAACAACTACCCGGAGGTGAAGTCGCCCTATCTGTGGTCGTTCTCCACCAACTATTCGAGCGGCAAATATGTCGCCGACGGCAAGTTCAGCTCCGGCGCGGTGGACAAGCAGTGCGGCACCATGCCGATCCTGAAGCGGATGATGGAGCTTGACGACTCGGTCCGCCTGGACGGAACTCCGCCCGGCCCGGTTGCGCAGCCCGTCGTCGTGGCCGCGCTGCGGATCGGATCGATCGGTCCCGAGGTGCGGCAATTGCAGACGGCGCTTGTCGGCCAGGGTTTTCCGGTCGGAGAGATCGACGGCGAGTTCGGCCCGAATACCGAGGCGGCCCTCAAATCGTTCCAGCTCTCGCGCAACCTGCCGCCGAGCGGCGCGGCGGACCAGGTCACCCTGCGGGCGCTCGGCGGCGCGCCGGGCGAGCCCTCGGGCAAGCTGCAGCCCGCGGAAATCCTTGCCACGCTTCTCGGCGTCCTCAAGCGACGCGATGCAGCCGCAGCTACAGCCGCGCCGCCGGCAGCCGACAACCCGCTGCAGGTCATCCTTGGCGCGCTCCTCGGTCGCCGAACCGGTGCGGAAGCCGCCAATGCACCGATCCTGTCGCCCATCGACAATATACTCGGCGGCGAAGCGCTGGCCGGAAAGAAAACCGCGCTCTCGGTGGTTGCTTATGTTG
>JAHCKB010000102.1 GCA_026125985.1 Bradyrhizobium sp. | reverse complement strand
GCGACCTGCTCGCGGCGGGCCGCCGCCTGCCGCTCACCGGAGAGCAGCGGATAGATGAACACCCAGGCGATTCCGCCCACGGCCGTGGCGGCGAGGAAGCCGAATGCGAGATTTTGCATGTTCATGGCGCGTCTCTCATGTGTTCGGCTTGACTTCGGCGGCGTCCAGGGCCGCTGCGAGGCGCTTTTCCTCGTTGTAGTAGCGCGCTCGCTCCCAGAACTTCGGCCGGCCGATGCCGGTCGAGCGGTGCTTGCCGATGATCTTGCCGCTGGCGTCCTCGCCCTGCATTTCGTAGACGAAGATGTCCTGGGTGATGATGGTGTCGCCTTCCATGCCCATCACCTCGGTGATGTGCGTGATGCGGCGGGAACCGTCGCGCAGGCGCGCGGCCTGGACGATGACGTCGATCGAGGCGCAGATCATCTCGCGGATGGTGCGCGAGGGCAGGGAGAAGCCGCCCATGGTGATCATGGATTCGCAGCGCGACAATGCTTCGCGCGGGTTGTTGGCGTGCAACGTTCCCATCGAGCCGTCGTGGCCGGTATTCATGGCCTGCAGCAAGTCGAACGCCTCCGGTCCGCGGACTTCGCCGACGATGATGCGTTCCGGACGCATACGCAGGCAGTTGCGCACCAGCTCGCGCATGGTTATCTGGCCCTCGCCTTCGATGTTCGGCGGCCGGGTTTCCAATCGTACCACATGCGGCTGCTGTAGCTGGAGCTCGGCGGCGTCTTCGCAGGTGATGACGCGCTCGTCGTGCTCGATATAGTTGGTCAGGCAGTTGAGCAGCGTGGTCTTGCCGGAACCGGTGCCGCCGGAGATCAGCACGTTGCAGCGAACGCGGCCGATGATCTGCAGGATTTCCGCCCCTTCCGGCGTGATCGCGCCGAACCTGACGAGCTGATCGAGCGTCAGCTTGTCCTTCTTGAATTTGCGGATGGTGAGAGCGGGGCCGTCGATCGCCAGCGGCGGCACGATGGCGTTGACGCGCGAACCGTCTGCGAGGCGCGCGTCGCAGATCGGTGAGGATTCGTCGACGCGCCGACCGACCTGACTGACGATGCGCTGGCAGATATTGAGGAGTTGCTGATTGTCGCGGAAACGGATGCCGGTGCGCTGAATCTTGCCGGCGACTTCGATGTAGACCGTTCCCGCGCCGTTGACCATGATGTCGGCAATGTCGTCGCGCGACAGCAGCGGCTCCAGCGGGCCGTAGCCGAGCACGTCGTTGCAGATGTCGTCGAGCAGCTCCTCCTGCTCGGCGATCGACATCACGATGTTCTTGATCGCGATGATCTCGTTGACGATATCGCGGATTTCCTCGCGCGCGGACTCGCTGTCGAGCTTGGCGAGCTGGGCGAGGTCGATCGCCTCGATCAGCGCGCCGAAGATGGTCGCCTTGACCTGATAGTAGTTGTCCGAGCGCCGGCTTTCGATCACGGGGGCGGGCGGCGGCGGCTTGACCGGGGACAGCGGCGGAGAGGAAACGACGGGAGCAGGCGCCGGCGCGGCGGGCGCAGCCGAGGGCGCCGGCACGGGGGCCGTAGGCTTTACAACTCGCTGCTCGCTATCTGTACGCTTACCAAACACGACGGCACTCCGGGCGGCTTACTTGCCGCGCAGCTTCCCGATCAGGGGAGAGAGGAACGAATTCTTCGGCTTCTTGGTCTCGCCGCGGCCGGTTAGCCGCTGCGCGATCTGCAGGAACATCTCCGTAGTGCGATGATTGGCGGATATCTCCGCGATCATCTGCCCGTTGTTGGCGGCGGCGCCGAATATCTGCGGCTCGAATGGAAGGGTTGCCACCGGCGGGCTCTCGATCGCCTTGGCGAATTCCGTGGCCGCGATCTCCGGGCGCTTGGGGATGCCGACCTGATTGAGGCAGTAGAGCGGGGCACGGTCGTTGGGCCGCGCCGCCTTCAGAAGGTCGAAGATGTTCTTGGTGTTGCGCAGGCTCGCGAGGTCCGGCGCCGCCACGATCATGATATCGTCGGCGCCGATCAGCGCCCGTTTGGTCCAGCCCGACCATTGATGCGGCACGTCCAGCACGATGCAGGGCATCGAGGAGCGCAACGTGTCGAAGATCGCGTCGAAGGCGTCGTCGCCGAAGTCGTAGACCCGGTCCAGCGTCGCCGGCGCGGCCAGCAGACTGAGATGGTCGGTGCATTTCGACAGCAGACGGTCGATAAAGGCAGTGTCGACGCGGTCCGGCGAGAAAACGGCATCCGCGATGCCCTGGGCCGGATCCTGGTTGTAGTCGAGGCCGGCGGTGCCGAAGGCGAGGTCGAGATCGGCCACCACCGAATCGAGGGCGAGGTCGCGGGCAATCGCCCAGGCGACGTTGTGGGCGATGGTGGAGGCTCCGACGCCGCCCTTGGCTCCTACGATGGCGATGATGCGGCCGACCGGCTTGGCTTCCGGCGCGGAGAACAGGCTGCAGATCGAGCGCACCACGTCGAGCGCGGTCACCGGCGCGATCAGATAGTCGCTGACGCCGCGGCGCACCAGTTCGCGGTACAGAGCGACGTCGTTGATGCGGCCGATCACGACGACGCGGGTGCCTGCGTCGCAGACTGCGGCAAGCTGGTCGAGCCCGGAGAGCACGTCGTTGCGTGCCTCGGTCTCCAGGATGATGACGTTGGGCGTCGGCGCCGAGCGGTAGGCCTCGGTGGCGGCTGCCATGCCCCCCATCTGGATCTTCAAGTGCGCCTTGGCGAGGCGCCGGTCCTCGCCAGCCGACTGCACGGCAGCAGCGGTTTCGACCGTTTCGCAGAACGCCTGCACGGACACCCGCGGCGACGGCGCGATATGGTCGTCGACCGGCGGCGAACCGGCCTCAGGCTGCTCTTCTTGGTTCTGGCGCGCGTAGCTGATCATTTGCCGGTATCGCTGAGTTTGGCCTTGTCGGCCTCTGGATAGAGAGTCGTGGTTGACGTTCCCTTGCGGTATTTGTCGAAAGCCACGGAGCGCCGCATGGTGTAGGCAGGCGTTTCAGCACGCGGCTGCGCCAGATCGGAGGGTTCGTCGATCATCGCGGCGAGGTTGCGCTGATGGGCGCAGCCGAAATTGTAGTAGGACCTGTTCTCGAACCAGCTCGGGTTCTTGAAGGACGGGCCGATGTCTTCCGGCCACAGGCCGCAGGGCCCAGCCGTCGCCGCGATCTTGGGATAGTTGAGCCGTATCGCCGCCATATGCTGCGGATCCGTCGGCCGATACTGGCGGACACTGACCGCCCGCGGTGGCACGCCGGCAGCGGCGATCATCGCCCGGATCTCGCGCAAGGTCTCGTGCGCTGCACGCGCGTTCGGCGTGCCCGTCGGCGTGTCGATGGTAATGCCGCCGGTGCCTTCACGAAGCCAGGTCTGCGCCATGCCCATGACGTCAGCGCGTTGGGCGGCGGTCATGCCGCCGCGACCGGTGCCGACGAACACGACGATGGAGCGATTGGCTTCTGTCACCGCGATCGGGTGACGTAGGCGATAGTCGTCCGGATAGGGCTCTGCGGCAACGATCGGAGCGTCGATGGTCTTGCAGGCCCCGAGGGCAACTGAGAGGCCGATCAGCGTCGCGGCCAGGCGTAAGGTCCGGCTGCGGTCGGCGGATGATTTGACTGTGGTCGTCATCGTGCTTGCCCGCCTCAATCCGTGATGAAACCGTAGGTGCCGCGATAGCTTCGCGCCGGCTCGACGCGACCTGGAACGCCGTAAATGCGATTGATGCTGCCGATCAGATCAGCCTGCGGATCGGTCGTGTTGGAAAAGCCGTCATCCGGCCGCGACAGGTCCTTCTGGGCCACCGCACGCACCACATAGGGCGTCACCATCACCATGAGTTCGGTCTGGCTGTTGACGAAATCGCGGCTGCGGAACAGCGAGCCGAGAATCGGCAACTGAGTGAGTCCGGGCAGGCCGTTCACCGCCTGCTTGGTCTGCTCGGCGATCAGTCCGGCCATCGCCATGGCGCCGCCGGAGGGAATTTCCAGCGTGGTTTCGGCGCGGCGCGTGCGGATCGAGGGAATGGTCAGCGAGCTGCCGCTCTGGTTCAGCGTCAGCGAATTATCGTTGGACAGTTCCGAGACCTCGGTCATCACGCGCAGGCTGATGCGTCCCTCGGTCATGACGACGGGCGTAAAGTTGAGCGAGATGCCGAACTTCTTGTACGTGATCTGCGTGGTACAGACGCGCGTGACCGGATCGCAGGTGTAGCCGGCAGGAATCGGAAATTCGCCGCCTGCGATGAACGTCGCGGATTCTCCCGAGATTGCCGTCAGGTTCGGTTCGGCGAGCGTGCGCACCACGCCAGCGCTCTCCATGGCGCGGAGGATCGCCTGCACGTTGGCTCCGGTCCCAAACGTGCCGGTGATGTTGTTGCCGGAGACCAGCGAACGGCCGTAGGCCGTGAACGGGTTCTGGTTGTTGAAGCTGACGACCGTGGTGCCGTAGCTCAGGCTGCCGTTGATGTCGATGCCAAGCTGCTTGACGATGTTGCGCGCGACCTCGGCGACCGTGACCTTCAGCATCACCTGATCGCGGCCGCGCACCACGATGGAGTTGATCACCTTGTCCTGGCCGCCGGCGAGCCTTGCGGCCAGTTCTCCGGCCTGCTGCGCCTCGATCGGCGACGCGGCGGTGCCGCTCAGCACGACGCCGTCGCCGAGGCCATCGATCTGGATCGTGGAGTTCGGCAGGATCTGCTTCAGTGCCGCGCGGACGCCGTTGAGGTCGCGCTTGACCGCGATGTCGTAGGCGGCGATCTGCTGACCTGCGGAATCGAAGAAAACGATATTGGTCTGGCCGACCGCGGCGCCAATGATGTAAGCGCGTTGCGCCGAACGAACGACCGCATTGGCGATCTTGGGATCGGCTACCAGAACGTCCTTGACGTCGCGCGGAAGGTCGATCACGACCGATTTGCCGACGCCGAGCGAGAGAAAGCGTGCGTTGGTCTGGCCGTCGGCGGACGAAGGCGCCGACCCGATCCGGTAGTCACCGGCGAAGGCGGCCGTGACCGCAGCCTGGTTGATCATGAGTGCCGCGACTGCCGAAAGCGACAGGGCGCGGGCCATCAGGCTCCGCAGCGTCGGTCTGTTTCCCCTGCACTTCATTCCGGTGTCCTCATCGTCACTTCTGCACGGTCGTCGGGCTGACGACCCCATAACGAACCACGTTGACGCTTGCGCCGCGGCGCGCCCGTTGCTCGCCGTCCTCGTCGCGCTGTTCAACCATGTTGACGTCGGCGATCGAGCGTAGCGCCAGCGACAGCGTACCCATCTGGCGAGAGCGGGCGAGCGTCTCGGCCTGCTCGGGCTTGAGCTCCAGCGTTACCGTCTTGCCGACGACCGCGTTCTGGCCTTCCTTCTCCTTCGGCGCCTGGTCGATCGCCAGCACGCGCACGTTGGACAGGATGATCTCGGAAATGACGATTTCAGGTGCGTTCCTGCTTTCGGGATTCTTTTCGCGCCGGGTCAGGAGCACGTCTACCCGGTCGTTGGGCAGGATGAAGCCGCCGGCGCCGGTTTCGGGGGAGATTTCAGTGGAGACCGCGCGCATGCCGGTCGGCAGGATCGCGGCCATGAAACCGGAGCCGTCGGCTTTCACGAGTTTGGGTTCGCGGATCGGCTCGCCAGCGATGAAAGGATAGCGCGCGATCGAGCCGGTAATCTCCTTGGTGGCTTCGGGCCGATCGGTGCGCTTGATGAAGTTGCTGCTCGCGGTCGCTGCCGGCCAGGTCTGCCATTGCAGATCGTCCGGCTTCACCGACTGGCCGAGGCCGATCTCGTTCTTGGCAACGAGAACGTCGACCGTCTGCATTTGTGCGACGGGGGAAGGAGCGGGCTTGTCACCTGATCCACTTGCCAGATATGCGGCAATGCCGCCGGCGACGACGGCAAGGGCAAGGACTGCGATCCGTGCGGGAGTCATACGCTTCACTTTCCACATTACTCTGCGACGCTTCCGCCGCCGTAACGGGAGTTGACCAGCTATTCGTCAAAGCATGGTTAATGGAGCGTGAGTAAGTTGCCTTAACGGAGAGTTACCTGGTGGTTGTTGCGGGAACTCACCGCAGCGCGAGGCGAGCGAGGTCGACCGCCTTCATCCACTCCGTTTCCGGGTAGATCATGAGCGCGCCGATCGCCAGCGCAATGCCGTAGGGGATGCCGGTCTCCTTGGCGTGCAGCCGGGTGAGCCAGGGCTGCCCCGCGAGCAAGACCGGCAGCGGCCATTGGCGGAACTGCAGCAACAGCAGGGTCAGCGCCCCGCCGAACAGGGAGGCGTAGAGCAGGTAGTTCATCAGGTGGGCAAAGCCGAACCAGAGCGCCGCCGCCCCGGCCACCTTGGCGTCACCGCCGCCGACCCAACCCATGGCAAAGCAGCCGAAGCCGATGGCCAGCACCGCCGCGCCCGCGCCGACGTGCATCATGATGTCGTGGGCGCCCATGCCCGAGGCGAGCGCCAGCACCAGGAATCCGGCGGCTAGCGCCAGCGAAACCCGGTTGGAGATGGTCATGGTGAAAAGGTCGCTCGCGGCTGCGAACGTCATCAGTGCAGGGAACAGCAGGAGGCGTGCTAGATCGAGGATCATGGCTGGTCTGCCTGGTATCGGTGCGGCGAGGGGACGGAGCCCGTCGAGCCTAGCCACCAATGGTGAAGGATCGGGAAACGGAAGGGCCGTCTCACCAGATGCTTGCGATGCGGGCCGTCAGCATGAGCAGCGCCAGCAACAGCGACAGGCAGATCAGTGCGGTGGAACGGTCCAGCCGGTTCGCTGCGGGAAGGGTGGCGGCCTTGACGTGCGGTGGCTTACGCATACGCGATGCTCGACGTTCTGATGCTTCAAACAGGAAAGGCCCCGGCAAGCCGGGGCCTTTCGCAAGCTACGCTCGCAACACCGCTTACTTGAGCGAGGAGTTGATCGAGGTGAACTTGGTGTTCAGGTTGCTGCCGAGGCCGTTGACGACCGCGATGATCGCCAGCGAAATGCCGGCGGCGATCAGGCCGTACTCGATCGCGGTGGCGCCGGACTCATCCTTCACGAAACGGGAAATCAGGTTCTTCATTACTCAACTCCATGTACACGTGGCTGTCGAACTTAGGTTTGGTCGAGTCGGCGTTCTCAGCACCGTGACCATGGGCGCACCCTAGAGGGCGACGATTGCGGTGCAGTTAATTTGATCGTCTAAAACGGGCGACAATCGGCTGTCGTTGAGCACAGTAAATGTGCCATTAAGGACGTTGTTCAAATACGACATTTCCCGCATCCGCCTTTAACCTGGGTGCGATGCGGGTCAGCGTTCATGGCTCCTTAAGTGCGGCAGCCTAGAGCTGCCATGCTGCCGCCGGTTGAGGTTTCGATGTCGAACTTGCCCATGGAAGTCGTCGATATGCTGGGCCAGACGATCGCCAAGGTGGTGCCGGTCACGATCGTGCTGGCCGTCATCTTTACGGTGCTGGCGCATTTCTGGGCGTGCAATCCCGGCAAGCCCTGGTGGCGCAAACGCGAGCTCGTCACGGACATCTGCTACTGGTTCTTCGTACCGCTGTTTGCGCGGGTATTTCGTATCGGGCTGCTGGTGGTCGGCGCCGGCTTCTTCTTCAACATTCACGACGCGGACGAGCTGATCGCCTTCTACGACAACGGCCACGGTCCGTTGTCGGTGCTGCCGCTGGCCGTGCAGGCGATCCTGTTTCTGGTGCTCGCCGACTTCATGCTTTACTGGCTGCATCGCATGTTCCATGGCGGTGGCTTCTGGAAGTACCACGCCGTCCACCATTCCTCGGAGGATCTCGACTGGATTTCGGCAGCGCGCTTCCACCCGGTCAACCTGCTCCTCGGAACCATCGGGGTTGACGTCGTGTTGCTGCTTGCCGGCCTGTCGCCGAATGCGATGGTCTGGCTTGCTCCCTTCAACATCTTCCATTCCGCCTTCGTGCACGCCAATCTGAACTGGACGCTCGGGCCGTTCCGCTATGTGCTGGCCACGCCGGTGTTCCACCGCTGGCATCACACCTCCCCCGAGGAGGGTGGCAACAAGAACTTTGCCGGCACGTTCCCGGTCTGGGATCTCCTGTTCGGCACCTGGTACATGCCGGAGGACCGCCTCCCGGACGATTACGGCATCCTCGAGCAGGCGACTTTCCCGCACGAGATCGCGGGCCAGATGGCCTATCCGTTCAGGCGGCAGGCCTCGGCCCCTCCCGCTTGAAATCAAAGGGAAATACCGAGCATTTTCTATCTGCTCTTTGCGATTATTTCACACATTAGGGGCACGTTAGCTCGGTCGGGCGCCGGTTCCGCTGCGTATCGCTTAAGCCGGCTAGTCAATGCCCCGGAGTAGAGTATGGCGTACACCTTGCGTAACCGCGCTTCTGCGCGTTTCGGCTTTCGTTCCCTCGTGGTGGGGTTGTTTCTGTGGCCTGTGCTGGCGCCGGCCGCGCCCGTGCCGCCGATGTCCGACTCGATCGCGGTCAATGTCGATCAGGCCAGGCTGGTGAAGCTGCCCGGCAAGGTTTCCACCATCGTGGTCGGCAACCCCCTGATCGCCGACGTCACCCTGCAGCCCGGCGGCATTATCGTCGTCACCGGCAAGGGCTATGGCGCCACCAACTTCATCGCGCTCGATCGCGCCGGCGAGGTGCTGGTAGACCGCATCATCCAGGTCGAAGGTCCGTCCGACCAGCTCGTCACCGTCTATCGCGGCGTGGAGCGGGAATCCTATAGCTGCATGCCGATCTGCCAGCGTCGCGTGACCCTCGGCGACGGCGGCGCCTACTTCAAGACGGCGATCGACCAGGCCGGCTCGCTTAACAGCACGGCCAGCAGCCAGGCTGCCGCCGCGGCAAAAAGCGGACCTAACTGATCGCGAGAATCGGGCGGGCTGCGCCAGCGCGATTCGCGCTGCGCGGCCTTTCCGCCTCAAGACTGGTTAAGGCTCCCTTAACCGACCGGGCCTGACTGTTCGAAACGGACGAAACATTTCAACAATCAGTTTCCGTTACTTCTCGCCCTCAGGTGACAGTCACCCAAAGGGATTCAGCGATGTCCGCTTCAGCGTCGAAACGAATTCTCCGAAGGTTCCGCCGCAACGACCGCGGCTCGGCGGCGGTCGAATTCTCGCTGGTGGCCGTGCCCTTCTTCGCGCTGCTGTTTGCGATCATCGAGACCGGCATCGTGTTCTTCGCCAGCCAGGTGCTGGAGAACGGTGTCCAGGACAGCGGACGCCTGATCTACACCAACCAGATAACGAATACCAATACGACGGTGGCGCAATTCAAGGCCGACCTGTGCAACCGGGTCTCGGTGCTGATGAATTGCTCGAACATCGACGTCGACGTCAAATATTATCCGGCCGGAACGGCGATCACGATCACCGACCCCATCGATGGCGCCGGGAACTACGACAACAGCGGACTCGGCTTCAACGTTCCTCCCGCCAACTCGAATGGAACGGTCGTCGTCCGCGCATTCTATCGCTGGCCGCTTTACGTCACCGGCCTCGGCTACAACATCGCAAATATCGGCCGCAACACCGCCAACGCCAAGCGGCTGCTCTCGGGCCTTTCGGCCTTCCACATCGAGCCCTCTTGAAGCAGGAGACAGCAGCCATGCGCAAGCTTACTCTCCCCGCTGGAAACCCGATCGGTCGCTTCATGCGCGACCGCCGCGCCAACGCGGCCGTCGAATTCGCCTTTGTCGTGCCGTTGATGCTGACGCTGTTCTTCGGCACGGTCGAGTTTTCCTCCGGTGTCGCCGCCATGCGCAAGGTGACGCTGGTCGCGCGCACGATGTCCGACCTGGTGTCGCAGTCCTCGAGCGTGACAGCGACCGATCTCACCAACTTCAGGACGACGGGGGACGCGATCATGAACCCGTTTCCGCTCGCCGAGCTTGCTACGCGGGTGAGCGAGATCTATGTCGATCCCGCAACGCTGAGCGGGAAGGTGATATGGAGCAAGGGAGCGGGCATGCCGGATCGCGCGGCCGGCAGTTCGATCACGGTTCCGACGGCGCTGCAGGTCGGCGGCACCTATCTGATCTACAGTGAGGTCAGTTACAAGTACGTACCCGCGGTCGGCTATATCATGGCAAAGACGGGCATTTCGCTGAGCGATCAGACCTTCACGCGTCCGCGCGTTTCGCTTTGCGTGCTCTACAACACGACCGTCTGCGGGACCTGACCGCGACCCGCTGAAAACACAAAAAAGGCCGCGCCGGAAGCGCGGCCTTTTCGTATCGAGGGTAGAGCTTCCGGCGTATCCGGAAGCGCCGCGTCAGGCGACGCGGAGATTGTCGGCTGCCGACTTGCCCGACCGGCGGTCCGCCACGATCTCGTAGGAGATCTTCTGGCCTTCGCGCAGCGTGCCGAGGCCGGCGCGCTCGACGGCGCTGATATGCACGAACACGTCGTTGCCGCCGTCATCCGGCTGGATGAAGCCATAGCCTTTAGTGGCGTTGAACCACTTCACAGTTCCCATGCTCACGGGGGTAGTCCCTTCTCGGTATAGATAGTCATGGCCCATTTGCGGTGGGCCGGTGAGTTCGAATTTTTGGAAGGGTCGTCAGCGTACCGGTGGTACCGGTGGATAGCTAATGTCGTCCGGCCGAAAATTCAGAAGTTATTATTATTCGAACACAGGCATCAAAACAATCCTGAGCGGTGCGAAATTTTGCTGCACGGCATTCGTGCCGCGGCGGAAGGCGCGCGTCACGAAAATGCCACGCGCAATCCCCGGTTTTGTCGCTACCTGCGGCCGCGGAATTGGCCGCCGCGCTGCGGCCCGCGCTGGGGCGCGGGACCGGCAGACGCCGGCCGCTCGTCCTTGTGGCGGAAGATCAGGCGGCCCTTCTCGAGGTCATAGGGGGACATCTCGACGGTGACGCGATCGCCGGCCAGCGTCTTGATGCGGTACTTCTTCATCTTGCCGGCGGTGTAGGCGACGATCTCGTGCCCGGTGTCCAACTGCACGCGGTAGCGCGCATCGGGAAGAATTTCGGTGACCAGTCCCTCGAACTGGATCAGCTCCTCTTTAGCCATGGTTCTCTCCAGGTCGATGGGCGGCTAGGCTTGCGGACGTCGGTTGCGGTTCGGCTTGAATTTCGGCCGACTTTCGCGATGCAGAAAGGCAACCCCCTGTATCCCGTCAGCCTGACCGGCCTGCGGGCGGGCCGACTCATGCCGACCGCCCTGCGGAGCGGCGCCATGATTACCACCACCGCGGCGTCTCCGGCGAGGGCCTTTCGCCGTCGGCGCACCGTCATTGTGACGCGGCGGATGCATGCGCGGCGCCGGCCGTCCGGGGCGATGTTGCGGCGCCGGGGCCGAAGCTTCGCGGCCTCCCGGAGTGCGGCGGTCTTCGCGGGGCAACGTGACCCGGATCAGCCGCTCGATGTCGCGCAGATATCCCATCTCCTCGGCGCCGGCGACCAGCGAGATCGCCACGCCCTCGGCGCCGGCCCGCGCGGTGCGGCCGATGCGGTGGACATAGGTCTCCGGCACGTTGGGCAGGTCGAAATTGACGACATGGCTGATGCCGTCGACGTCGATGCCGCGCGCGGCGATATCGGTCGCCACCAGCGTGCGGATCTGCCCCGAACGGAATGCGCCCAGCACGCGCTCGCGGTGGTTCTGCGACTTGTTGCCGTGGATGGCCTCGGCGGCGATTCCGGCCCGGGCCAGTCCCTTCACCACCTTGTCGGCGCCGTGCTTGGTCCGGGTGAAGACCAGTGCGCGGTCGACCGGCTCCTGCTTCAGGAGTTCGGCGAGGAAAGCATGCTTGGCGGCGAAATCGACCTGGAAGATGCGCTGGCTGATCCGCTCGGCGGTGGATGAGACCGGGGTCACCGCCACGCGCGCGGGATCGCGCAGCATCGCTTCCGCGAGATCGGCGATGTCCTTGGGCATGGTGGCCGAGAAGAACAGGGTCTGCCGTCTGATCGGCAGCTTGGCGACGATTTTGCGGATGTCGTTGATGAAGCCCATGTCGAGCATGCGGTCGGCTTCGTCCAGCACCAGGAACTCGACCTGGGCAAGCTTGAGAGCATTGCTCTGAACGAGGTCGAGCAGGCGGCCCGGAGTGGCCACCAGGACGTCGACGCCGCCGAGCAGTGCGCGGACCTGGCGGCCCATCGGCACGCCGCCGATCGCCAGCGCCGAGGTCAGGCGGATGTGGCGGCCATAGGCGTTGAAGCTGTCGAGGATCTGGCCGGACAGTTCGCGCGTGGGCGAGAGCACCAGCACGCGGCAGGTCTTCGGCTGCGGCCGGATACGGCTTTCGAGCAGGCGGTTGAGGATCGGCAGCGCGAAGGCGGCCGTCTTGCCGGTGCCGGTCTGGGCGATGCCGACCACGTCACGGCCGGACAGCGCCAGCGGAATGGTTTGGGCCTGGATGGGGGTCGGCGTGTGATAGTTCTCTTCGCGAAGGGCGCGCGAAATGGGATCGGCGAGGCCGAAATCCTGAAAGGAGGTCAAAAGGTTTCTTTCTGTCAAAACAGCAGGCGCCCGGCGTCATGCCAGGAGCGCGCGAGGTCATTGGGAGACACCCGCGTGTTTTGGGTATCGAATTGTTGGTGCTGGAAGGGCAAGCCAGAACGCCGCCAAACAGGCTTGGAAAGACGGGTTCAGAACACGCGGCTTGCGGCGACCGGAACGTCGCTGACGAATCCTCGGTCGCCTGTGATATGGCCCAGGACGCCGATGCTTTCAAGGTGCATCGCACAGGCATGGTTTCCTTCCAGGAAAAATTCCGCATGGAGTGAAGCACTTGCGGCCCGGCAGCCATCGATCCGGCAACCGGTCTAGGCAGATCTCTGCTAGAAAAATAGCCAAAAGTCCAAATCTGCTCAAAATTTGTACTGGCTGCTGCCAAAGCAACCATTCTTTTTGCCCATTATTTGAGCTGCCTGTCCGACCTTCCTGCGTCGGCGTGCCAATATTTATTTTTATTATCAAGTAGTTATATGGATATTCGATGATGGCACGAGTCTTGCGATTCCCTTAACGCAGACGGCCGTGGGGCCGTACTCGCAGCGTTCAACGCGTCTGCGTCAGGGAGATGACACCTCATGCTTACTCAATTGACTCACGATATAGCGACGATGAGCCGCCGTCGCTGGCTGGCGGCCACCGCCGGTCTGGTTCTCGGCCTCGCCGCCTTCGGTCAGGCCAAGGCGGCCGACGACACCATCAAGGTCGGCGTCCTTCACTCGCTTTCCGGCACCATGGCCATCAGCGAAACCACGCTGAAAGACACCATCCTCTTCCTGATCGACGAGCAGAACAAGAAGGGCGGCGTGCTCGGCAAGAAGCTCGAGGCCGTCGTCGTCGATCCCGCCTCGAACTGGCCGCTGTTCGCCGAAAAGGCGCGTGAACTCATCACCAAGAACAAGGTCTCAGTTGTGTTCGGCTGCTGGACCTCGGTGTCCCGCAAGTCCGTGCTCCCCGTCTTCAAGGAGCTGAACTCGATCCTGTTCTACCCCGTGCAGTACGAGGGCGAGGAGAGCGAGCGCAACGTGTTCTACACCGGCGCCGCCCCGAACCAGCAGGCGATCCCCGCGGTCGACTACCTGATGAAGGAAGAGAAGGTGAAGCGCTGGGTGCTGGCTGGCACCGACTACGTCTATCCGCGCACCACCAACAAGATTCTGGAAGCCTACTTGAAGTCGAAGGGCGTCAAGCAGGAAGACATCATGATCAATTACACGCCGTTCGGTCATTCCGACTGGCAGACGATCGTGGCCGACATCAAGAAATTCGGCTCGGCCGGCAAGAAGACGGCGGTGGTCTCCACCATCAACGGCGACGCCAACGTGCCGTTCTACAAGGAGCTCGGC
>JAHCKB010000101.1 GCA_026125985.1 Bradyrhizobium sp. | reverse complement strand
CGATGTCGGTTCCGGAAGGCCCGGGCATTAAAACTGGATCGATCCAATTTTCAAAGAGATAAATCTTCGCATCGGGGTGCGGCGGTATCCACCTGGGACACCACCCGCCACTGTCAAGTTTCAATATCCTGTCATAAACTGGATCGCGCACATAGCTGTTTAGATCCTCGCTCAATCCGCCACGTAATACTATCGCAGCCAATTGTCCCGTTAGACCGCTCTGCCAAGCAAACTCCTCATATGATTGAAGATTGCGCCAGAGAACCTCCTTCCAAAATTCGTACTCCTCCCGCACGCACTCGCGATTTTGATCTACAGCTTCAACTACGTGACTGAAAGCGTCCGCAAGAAGCAATCCTTCATTTGGAATGGGATCACTCACCTTTTCCAGCTTACGCGGCATGATTCACTGTTCATTTCCAAAGTCGGCGCTTGTTCATTACTGCAGCAGTTGGCTAAGCTTTTTGTCTCGTAGTGGCGGTCTCTCAGCCGTTTTTTTACTTCTACGCATATTTACCTCTGGGCGCTCCCATATCGCTAAAATCTGCCATCAGTATCACTAACAATCAATAATGCTGACGAGAATGCAACGCATCAAACTTGCCAGAATTCAAGCTGCTGTTAGGGTCGCGGCGTCATTCGTTCGGATGTCTGGATAGCGGGCACTTTTGGGTATTCATGCCACCCGAACATTCATGGTCCCGATGCCATCGACACGGCATGTCAAACGATCGCCCGAGGTGACCGGCCCCACGCCCTCCGGCGTGCCCGTCATGATGATGTCACCTGGATAAAGCCGGTAGGCTGTCGAGGCATAGGCAATCAGTTTCGGAATGGAAAAAATCAATTTCCGGGTATTGGAATATTGACGTCGCTCGCCATTGACACTGATCTCGAAATTCAATGCTGCACTATCGGCAATTTCGTCGGCCGTGACCAACCACGGCCCAATCACGCTGAAACTATCGTATGATTTGCGCCAGCTTCGGTCTTCCAGCCCGCGCACGGACATGTCGAGCGCCATGGTGTAACCGCACACCACCGACAACGCCTCCGCTTCGGACACATCCTTGCAATTTTTGCCGATGACGACGGCAACCTCGATCTCATGGTCAACCCGACGACCGATGTTTGGAACGACAATCGGTTCGCCGGCGCCAATCACCGAGGTGTTCGATTTCAGGAACAATCCATAGTGATCGATGGTCTTGATATCCGCACCGAAATGAATGCCAGCGTCTGCCCGCGCCTCAGCTACATGCTTGAGATAATTGACCGGCGCGGCAATGATTTTGCTCGCGTTAGCGACCGGGCTGAGCAGCTTTACTGAGTCGATTTTATGAATCTCAGCGCGAGGAGCGATGGCGCGAACGCGCTCGAGCACAGCCCCCAAATGAGTGATCAATGGGTCGCCGTAGGGCAGCGGCCAGCGATGCCGTGGCAAGATCTCAAGCGCTTCAGAAACATCCAGCAGATCGTCGTTACGCACAAGCCCCAAACGATCATCGTTAAACCGCGCTAAACGCATCGCAACAGCCCTCTATTTTCGCGAGCAGTAGCGGCGGCACAGAATATCGTCCAATATATATTAAGCACCTCGGTAATACCCAAGCGGTAACGATATGGAATTGCGCCAGCTTCGCTACTTCATGGCAGTCGCGGAAGAGTTGAGTTTCGTGCGCGCGGCAAAACGCGTGGGGATATCCCAGCCGCCGCTCAGCCGACAAATCGCCAATCTTGAGGCGGAGATCGGCACGACCTTGTTCAACCGCAACAAACATGGCGTGACGATCACGGAAGCGGGCACCGCGCTACATCAGGAACTTCGAGAGATACTGCCGCGCCTGGAAGGTGCGATCAAAACAACTCAACGCGCCGCCAAAGGACAGGTCGGCACGTTAGCCCTCGGATTTGGCGGGTCTGCCGTCTATACGTTTACACCTGCGCTTCTGCGACATTTTCGGCGAAATTTCCCCGATGTGGAGCTATCCCTTCGGAACGTGCCGGTCACGTCACAACTCGATGCCTTGCTGGATCAGCGCATCGACATCGGTTTCATTATTCTGCCCGTCGACAACAATGCGATTGCGACAAGGGTCTTGCTACGGGACAAGTTGACCGTGGCCTTGCCGTCCGGGCACCCTCTAACGCGTCAGAAAACCATATCGGTCAACGAACTGTCCGGATCGGATTTTTTGGTATTCCCGCGATCACGAAATTTCGGCTTTTACAACAAGGTGATTGATTTATGTACGCATGCCGGATTCATGCCCAATATTGTGCAGGAAATATCACCCTTGGAATCACAAATTGGGCTGGTGGCCGCTGGAGTTGGCGTGGCAATCGTGCCGTCCGTCGCACAGAAATTCCGTCTGACCGAAGTTGAATTCCGACCGTTACGGGAACGCACCGCATATGTGGAGTTCGCCATGGCATGGCGGAAATCAAACACCTCACCAGCGGTTCGCGCATTTATTGAGGTGGTAAGCAAAGTGAAGATCCAGGAACGACAATAAATCTTGTTACTTCGGCTTATCTGGCCGTTTTCGATAGGTCGTGTATCGCCCGTTGAAGCGACCTCAGCCCGACGATCCGCGGTCAGCCGGCGCGACGTTCCGTTAGATCAACCTGTCGTCAGCCACGATGGTTCAACATTGCTACTCAACCAGTCTCGCTACGCGTCGCCCAGCCGGTGAAATGGCGCTCGAAATAGGCTGCCACCGCATACATGACGATGCCCATGGCCGCGATCACCAGCAGCGCTGCAAACACCAGTGGCACGCGGAACGTTGCGCTCGCCGACATCATCAGATATCCGATCCCGACATTCGACGCGACCGTTTCGGAAATGACCGCGCCGACAAATGCCAGCGTAATGGCGATCTTCAACGAAGCGAAGAAATAAGGCATCGAGCGCGGCAACCCCACACGCAGCAAGATGTCCGCTTTGCTGGCACCGAGCGAACGTAACACGTCACGCAACTCGGGCTCCATCGTCGCGATTCCGGTCGCAACATTCACCGTGATCGGAAAGAACGCAACCAGAAAAGCCGTGAGGATCGCAGGGACCGTCCCGATCCCGAACCATAGCACCAGGATCGGCACCATCGCCACCTTCGGAATGGAATTGAAACCGATCAATAGCGGGTTTAGTGCGCGATAGAGCAGCGGTGATGCGCCAACGACAACACCGAGCGCGATCCCGAATGCGACAGCGAGCGCAAATCCGGCCAGCGTGGTGATCATCGTGTGACTGGCATTCAGCCAGATTCCGTCGGAATATTGGATGAGGGCGGCGACCGCAGCACTCGGCGTCGGTAAAATGAATGGCGGCACGTTGAGCACACGACACCCCACTTCCCAGATCACGAAGAAACCGATCGTCGCGAGCCATGGACTCAGCGTGTAGAGCGCACGACGCAAGGTTCTTTTGCGGCTCATATCGCCTGCCTCGCCTGGCTGATATGGGACCGCAATTCGTGCACGTACTCGACGAAGCGTGGCGTGAAACAGACCTCCTGCGTTCGCGGCCGCGGCAGGTCGATGTCTGTCGTGTAGATGACCCGGCCCGGACGATTGGAAATCACATGCACCCGATCCGCCAGGAACACCGCCTCCGGCAGGTCATGGGTCACAAGCAACACCGTGAAGCCGCGCTCGCACCACAGGTCCTGCAGGACACCCCACAATTCCTCGCGCGTGAACGCATCGAGCGCGCCGAACGGCTCGTCGAGCAGCAGGATTTCCGGCTCATGGATCAAAGCTCGGCAGAGCGAGACACGCTGCTGCATGCCGCCGGACAACTGCCAGCTATAACGCTCCTCGACGCCGGCCAACCCGACTTTCGCCAGCAGCGCTCTGGCGCGCTCGATAAATGGCGCCTTGTTGACGCGATAGTCGGAGCGATGCGGACGCACCACCTGGATCGGCAGCAATACGTTTTCGAGCACCGTCCGCCACGGCAGCAACGCCGGGTTCTGAAACGCCATGCCGACAATCTTGAGCGGGCGTGTCACATCCGCCCCGTTAACCTCCACCTCGCCGGCGCTGCGCGGTGTGAGGCCCGAGATCAACTTCATCAAGGTGGATTTTCCGCACCCTGACGGTCCGACGACCGCGGCGAACTCGCCGCGGCCGATATCGAGCGACATATCCTTGAGGGCGAGGAAGCCTTCGCCGTCCTCGCCGTAGTGAAGGCTGGCGCCGTGTACATGCACGAAGCGTGCATCGGCAGGCTTTTCGGTTCGTGCGGTTACATGCATTGCTGCACTCTTGCCAGTCATGACCTGCTTGGCGCGTGGTCCGCTACTTCGCAAGCTGCATATCACTGCGTGGCGGCAGATATTTGTCGGTATAGACCTCAGCGGCCATTGGCACTGTCTTGATGCCGAACGGCTTCGCGACATCCCTGAGCGAAGCATCGATCCGCTGTGGATCGACGTTGCTGATGCCATTCTTGCGAACATTTTCGCTGACCATGCGATAATCGAGCGACATCTTGATGCGATCCTTTTCAAGATCAGCATTGATGAGCGGATCGCGTTTCTTGATGGAGGCGACCGCCGCATCCGGATCCTTGATCATCGCATTGAAGCCATGCACGGACCCGCGAATGAAATTACGAACCAGCTCCGGGTTTTTGGCCGCGAAATCAGGCTTCACGACGATGGCATGACCCAGCAGATTCACACCGAAGTCGATATACGGCATCACCCGGATATCAGAGGGCTTCACATTGATATTACGGAAATTCAGCATCACCGTCGTCAAATGTCCGGTGATCGCATCGGCTTCGCCGCGAATCAGGAGTGGCTCGCGCAACTCCGGCGAAACGTTGATCCATTTGATCGACTTCTCGTCGATCTTGTTGGCGGCCGCGAACAGGGGGAAGAGCTGACGGGTGGCATCGCCGACCGGGGCGGCGAGCGTCTTGCCGTTGAGATCCTGTGGCGTCTTGATCGGACTTGTCGCCTTCATCTCCACAGCAAGCGCGGATTTATCGTCCACCATCATCACCGCGATCAGCTTGTGATCGGGGTTTTCGGCGTTGAATCGCACCATCGAGTAGAAATCGGCAATGCCCATGTCGTAGGCCCCGCTCGCCACCTTGGCGACGGTGTCGCCGGAGCCCGCGCCGCGGTCCACAGTCACCTGCAAACCGAGCTTGCTGTAAGTGCCGTCATCAACCGGTATCGTAAACATCGCGTGCTGGCCCTGGAACGACCAGTCGATGATAAAACGGACACGATCGGCGGCATGAGCCGCTTGCGACATGATCGTCGCCCCCATGCCAAGGGTTGCCAGCAGAATTGCAGAACGTCGGCTGAAGGTCATCTTGATGTCTCCTTGATGGTGCCTCGGTTTCGCAGTGGAGTCTCTGGTTCAACAATCCTCGACCGGCGTCATGCCGCCGCCTTGTCGCGCAATCGCGCGGCGGCGGTTTCGACCGCATCGACGATCGCGTGATAGCCGGTGCAGCGACAATAATTTCCGGACAGCGCGTCACGGATCTCCGCGCGTGTTGGCGCAGCGGTTCGTGTCAGCAACTCGGAGGCTTGCAGAATCATGCCGGGGGTGCAGAAGCCGCACTGCAACGCAGCGCGCTCGAAAAAGGCATCCTGTAAAGCACGCATTTGTGCGGTCGGCTGATCGGTCTCGATAGTCGTGACCGTCCGGCCATCGACCTGAACCGCCAGCATCAGACATCCCCGCACCACGCGACCATCGACCACCGCATGACAGGCACCGCACACACCATGTTCGCAACCGACATGGCTACCGGTCAGGCCCAGTCCGTGCCGCACGAAATCGACCAGCGACTGACGCACCGGCACATGCGCGCGCACCGGCTGGCCATTGACCGTGCAGGAAATCTCCGCCGTCGGCTCATCAGAAGCCATCATCAATGCGTCCTCTTCCCACTAACGGGCGCGGCCATAGCGCGAATGACGCGAGCCAGCAGTTCGCGGGCTATCTGGATGCGATATTCCGGCGGAATCTCGCTGCCCTCGATCGGCTCGAGCGTGTCGCGCAAAGCTGATTGTGCCGCCACAATGTTGGCGGCCGTGCCGAGCGGCGCATCAAGCAAACACATCTCAACGGCCTCCATACGCCGTGGCGACATTTCGACACCCAGAAGACTGATCCGGCATTCAGCGACGGCTTTGGATTCCTCGCGCACGGCAACCGCGACACCGGCCATGGCGAAATCGCCACGTCGCCGAGCGACTTCGTCGAAGCCGAAGCGCCAATCTGTGCCAGCCGCCGGCACATCGACCCGCGCCAGAATTTCGTTCGGTTCGAGCGTCGTGGTATAAAGCCCTTGAAAGAATGCGCCCGCCGGGATGCGGCGCTCACCCTTCACCGACGCCGCGACAATCTCGGCGTCGAGGCACACCATGCAGGCGGGAAGCTCCGCGGCCGGATCGGCAAGCGCCAGGCTGCCACCGAGCGTGCCGCGATTGCGGATCGCTTCATGGGCGACATGCTCCAGCGCGACCGTCAACAACGGCGCGGCCTGTGCCACCTCGGCAGAGCGAAAGACGTCGTTATGGCGCGCGCGGCCGCCGAGCGACAACCGGTCGCCGCTCCGGCCAATCCTGTCCAGTTCCGGCACCGCGTTGATGTCGATCAGCACCGCAGGCTGCGCCACGCGCAAGTTCAACATCGGCATCAGGCTTTGCCCACCCGCCAGGATGGCGGCGTCGCCACCGTGCCGATCGAGCAATTCCAGGGCTTCGGCCAGAGTTTGCGGCCGGAGATAGTCAAACCGAGGCGGCTTCATGCGCCCGCCTTTGCCGGGAGTTTGCCCAGCGCGCGCAAAACATCGACCGGAGATATCGGCATCGCATCTATCCGGCCACCGAAAGGCCGCAATGCGTCGTTGACGGCGTTCAGCACTGCAGCCGGGGCACCACAGGTGCCGGCTTCGCCAGCACCTTTGGCGCCGAGTTGCGATCCGGAATACGGCGTCTCCACGTGCGCGACGACAATGTCCGGCATGTCAGCCGCCATCGGCAGCAGGTAGTCCGCCAGCGTGCCGCTGCCGTATTGCCCGTCCTCCGTGTAGCGACAAATCTCATAAAGAGCTTCACCGATGCCCTGGACCACGCCGCCGCGAATCTGTTCGTCCACCAGCAGCGGATTGATGATGCGGCCGCAATCTTCCACCACCCAGTGCCGCAGCGGGCGCACCAGACCGCTGATCGGATCGATCTCGACCAGCGACGCCTGCACGCCATTGGTCGGAAGGAACGGATCAGCGTCACGGCCCCAGGTGTGCGAGACCGACATCTGCGCATTGGTGCCAGCCGGCAAATCATAAGGATGGAAAATCACGGTCCGCGCGACATCACCAATCGCAATGCGCTCGGCGCCCGTATCAGCAGCGAGGATGCGACCATCGCGAAGGTCGAGCGACGTCGCAGTCGTTTGCAGCATCGCTGCGGCGACATTCAGCAATTCATTCCGCAGCTTCCGGCCCGCGGTCCAAGCTACTTCGCCGGTGATCGCAGCACCGCGCGACGACCACGCGCCGCCGCCATGGGGCGACGCCGCGGTATCGCCAAGCGCCACACGCACTTTGTCGGCACGGACACCTACCGCATCAGCAATGATCTGCGCCAGTCCCTGCTGAATGCCCTGGCCGATCTCCGATGCCGAGCACTGTGCTCTCACCTCTCCGGTCGGCTCCATGGTCAGCATGACGCCATCGAGCGACGACACCGGCACATGGGCGCGGCCGTAGGCTTCGGCCCCGGTCGCGGTGAATTCGACGAAGCTGGCGAGCCCGAGCCCGACGATACGGCCCTCCTGCCGCCACGTATCTATTTCCTGCCGCAAGCGCGGGTAATCGACGAGCGTCAGCATCCGCTCAAGGCAGGCATGGTGCGACAGGTCGATCATTCGGGCGCCCATGGGACTGACCCACGGCATGGCCTCGGTCGGCAGGAAATTGCGCTGGCGGAACACGATCGAGTCCTCGCCGCGCACCGCCGCCGCGTCTTCGACCAGCGCCTCGGTGATCGCCGCAGCCACCGGATGGCCAACGGAACGGTACTGCCCGGTCATCACCTTGTTCTGCAGCACGGACCGCAGCAGCGCATGATAATTGTCGAACCGATATGGACCGCCGACAGCGCGCAGCGCGCTCATGGCTTCCGCGGTGCTCGACCGCGGATAGACAGAATAGGCGCCAAGTCCCTGGATGTCGTCGACATCAATGGCCGTGATCATGCCGGAGGTATTCACTGCCATGCGTGCTTCGACGATATGTTCGCGCGCGTGAACGTCGGAACTCAGACTTTCCACGCGATCCGCGATGAACTTCACCGGCCGACCAAGGATACGGCTCGCGGCACACACCGCGACTTCCTCGGGATAGATGTGCATCTTGATCCCGAACGCACCGCCGATGTCGGAACAGATGACACGCACGTCCAGCGGCGACATGCCGAGCAATTCAGCCAGATGTAGCTGGAACTGATGCGGCATCTGATGCGAGACATGGACGATGAGACCGTTGGTCGAAGGATCATAGCTCGCGAGAATCCCACGCGGCTCCAGCGGCACGCCGGTCTTGCGCGCGAAGACGAGGCGGCGCAGGACGACATGCTCGGCGTCGGCGAATGCCTTGTCGGGATCGCCGGAGCGATGCTCGAAGCGCCAGCAGATATTTGATTTCAGATTTTCATGCGCCGGCACAGCATCCGGCATGGCGGCCGCTTCCAGCGAAATCGCCGCCGGTCGCTCCGACCATTCGACCTCGATCAGTTCCAGCGCATCCTCGGCGATAGCGCGGGATTGTGCCACAACGAGCGCGATCGGCTCGCCCTGGAAAACGGCTTGCCGGCGCGCCAGCGGCCGCTGTTCGGGCGACTGTAGATCCGGCGCATTGCGCAGGACGCATTTCCACGGTGGACAGACCGGATCGATATTCTCTGCCGTCAGCACCCGCACGACACCGGGAATTGCGGCGGCGGCGCTGATATTCACGACCTCGAAAGCAGCGTGAGCATGCGGGCTACGCAGGAACGCCGCGTAAACCTCACCCTTGGCGGGAATATCATCGACATACCGCCCGCGCCCCGCCACCAGCCGCCTGGTCGATGCACGCGGCATCGGTTGTCCGATATTGGGCTGACCGATATTCGGCTGATTGCTGACAGGAGCGGATCGCATGGGCGACTACTATTTTCCTCACAGGAACCACGGCGGACCGAAGCAACTTCTCCGGTCCGCCGTTTGAAGGCGCAGCTTCAGTGGGGGATCACGTCAGGACTGAAGCGAAACGCCCTTGGTTTCGCGCAGCAGCAAGAGTGCCGTGAGAAACACGATGCCGTAGGAGGTGAGCGCGAAGATGCTGATCGCGTTCGACAGTGTGGTTATCGCCGTCACAACACCCACGAGATACGGGAACAAACCACCGACTGCACGGCCTGCATTGTAGGTGAAGCCCACTCCGGCACCGCGCACGCGGGTCGGGAAGATTTCATTCAGGCAGGCCATCAGCGCCGAGTAATAACCGACAGCGAAGAAGCCGAGCGGGAAACCGAGCAGCAACACTTCGGCATCGGACAGATGCAGATGGGTGTAGATGTAAACCGCGGCCGCCGCACAAGCGGAGAACAGCAGGAACACCGGCCGCCGGCCAAACCGGTCCGACAGCCAGCCACCGGTCGCATAGCCGACCCAGCATCCCGTGATCAGCGCGAGCAGATAAGGCGTCGACGCGAGAATCGAAATCTTGCGTTCGGCGCGCAGGAACTGCGGCACCCAGGTCATCAGCGCGTAGAAGCCGCCCTGCGCGCCGATGGTCAGCAGCGAGCCGGTGATCAGCGCACGAATATTCGACGCGGAAAAGATCTCGAAGAACGACGAGCCTTCCTTGTTCTGGCGGGCTGCGACCGAGATGGCCGATTCCTCGACATTGCGACGAATGAAGAAGATCAGCAGCGCCGGAAGCGCACCGATGCCGAACATCACGCGCCACGCCGTCTCAGGCGGGAAATAGATGAATGTTATCGCCTGGACGATGATCGCGAGCCCCCAGCCGACAGCGTAGCTCGACTGATAGAAGCCGATCGCGCGACCACGATGCTTGGCCGCGACCACTTCGGACAGCGCAACAGCCGCGACAGCCGCTTCACCGCCAAAGCCGATGCCGAGGATCGCGCGGAAAATGGTGAGTTGCGTCACGTCCTGCGCGAACGCCGACAGCAGGCTGCCCACCGAGAACAGCAGGATCGTGATCTGCATCGTGCGCACGCGGCCGATGCGATCGGCGAGGAAGCCGGCGAGCCAGCCACCGGCGGCGCTGCAAAGAACCGTGAGTGAAACGATGCCGCCCATCGTCTTCAGGTCGCTGTGAAACACCGCGACCAGCGTGCCGATGACAAGCGGAAACAGCATGAAATCCATGCCGTCGAGGGTCCAGCCGGCGGTGCACGCCCAGAACGTGCGCCGGCCCTTGGTGTTCATCGTCCGATAGAAATCGAAGATGGAGTGATTGTCCGCGGCGTCCACCGCTCGGCCCGTCTCAGTCGAACTGCTCATAGCGCCTTCCCCTATCCGTCGGCCCCTCGGGCTCGTTTCGGTTTTTGTTTTCGAAGGGACGCCTCCGAAAACCTGCCCTTCCCTTGCAACGGATAATAGTATTATTGTATCCAATTATCCGCGCAAGCCTAAACTTTGTCCAAGACGCTGCCTCGCAGTGCAGCAATTCGGTGGGAACTCGTGACCGACTATTTGTCAGAACAACGCCTGGTCGACTGGCTGAAGACTTTCATCGCTTATCCGAGCCAGCAATCCGATCTGCATGAGAGCGATCCGGCGGTGAAGTCTTTCATCCACGACTGCGCGGCCCCGCTGCTCGACGCGATGAAAGCGACCTATCGCTATGACGGCATGGGCAATCTCATCTTCGAAGCCGGCCCGAAGAACACCGGGCGCTGCCTTCTGTTCGTTGCCTATGCGATGACGCATCCCGGCGCAGCGATGACCGATCCGTTTTCACCGTCAATCGTCGACACGCCGCGTGGCAAAGCCGTGCGCGGGCGCGGCGTCGCCGAGCAGAAGACCGCGCTGGCAGCCTTGTTCGGGGCCATCGGTCAAACTCTCAAGGATGGAAAGCTCGAGGGTCGGCTCATTGTCGCCTTGACCACCGCCGGCGAAACCGGACGCCACGACGCCGTTGAGAGTGTGATGGCGTCTCTCGACGAAACGCCCAGCGCGGTCGTCGTCTGCATCGGGACCGACAGCAGCGTCGCCATCGGCAACAAAGGCCGCGTCGACTTCGATGTCATCGTCGAAGGCAAGGCGTCACACAGTTCGACGCCCTGGCACGGCGTCAATGCCATCACCGGCGCGCAGCGCATCTTGCAAAAGCTCGAAACCTTGGACCTCGGTGTGCCGGATCACCCGGCTTTCGGCCCCGCCACGCTGACGCCGACCGCGATCGACAGTTCGCCGAAGGCGACGCATACCGTTCCCGACCGGGTCCGCATCAGGTTCGACCGGCGTCTCCTCCCCGGCGAGACGCCGGAAGCGGCCTACGAGGCGATTACCAAGCCGCTGACGCTCGGCAAGCCATGGTCACTCAGCTTCGAGCGGGGGCCTGTTATGTACCCCAATGAACTGTCACTGGACGGTGCCTTCTTCAGTCAGTTGCGCGCCGCATTTGCCGCAGCGGGTCTGGGAGAGCCGAAGACTTTCCACTGTAACTTCGCACTGGATGCGGGCTATTTCTCGCGCCGGGGGATAGAAGCCATTATGTTGGGGCCGGGCGAAGTCGACCAATTCCATTCGAGCGAGGAGCAGGCCCTGATTTCCGACCTCGTCGCCATGGCCAACGTCTACTATCAATTGATTCGTCAATGTGTGTGTCCCACACGCTGACACCATGAGGGACGGTAACGGGCCACGGAAACCATGACGCAGGCAAAGAGAGCGGCACCGGCTCGGGCTACCGCTTGGGTTCTTGAGAACAAGACCCTGTCGCCGGTCGAACAGGCCTATAACTATATCCTCCAGGGAATCCTCTCCGGTGAACTCGCGCCGGGGATGCGCGTCCCCAGTGAATCGGTCGCCGAGGCGCTGGGTATTTCGCGCATGCCGGTGCGCGATGCGCTGCGGCGGCTCGAAGGCGACGGCGCCGTCACCATCTATGCCAATCGCGGCGCGACCGTTGCCGAATATTCGCACGACGACGTTATCCAGCTCATCGAGATGCGCGCGGTGCTTGAGGCGCTGGGCGCGCGGCTCGCGCTGGCGCATATCGGCGACGCCGAGATGGAGGAGTTCGTTCATCTGCGCGAGCGGATGGATCGCGCCGTCAACGATCTGCCGAACTGGATCACGCGGCACGACGATTTTCACAATTATCTGACGTCATTGAGCCGCCGCCCACTGTTGATGCGCCAGACCGAGCGCATCCGCATGATGCTGCGGCCTTATTTCCGGCGGCACCACGCGGAGCAGCAGGAACTGGAAATTCCTGGCCACGAACATCAAAAGATCATCGACGCGGTTGCGTCAGGCAATCCGGATGTCGTCGAGCAGACTGTCCGCGCTCACGCACTCGCCAATGTCGAAAAGATCGCCAATCTGACCTGATCGGTTGCCGATCGCGCACGCCGCAGCGGACCGCGGCCATCTGATCCTGTTCCATGAGTCATCGCCGGATCCTGATCATCTATGCAGGCGGCACCATCGGCATGGTGCCGAGCGCGAACGGCTTCGTGCCGAGCGCGCGATTTGCCGACGACATCGGCAAGCTGATCGTCAAACATCACGGCGCCGCGACGCATCATCGCCTGATCACGCTTGATCCGCTGATCGACAGCGCCAATGCCAGCCCGCACACATGGCACCGGCTTGCCGATCTGCTGTGGGCGGAGCGCGATCATTTCGACGCCGCCATCATCCTGCATGGCACCGATACGCTGGCCTATACGGCAAGCGCGCTGTCATTTCTTCTCGCCGGCCTCAACAAGGCGGTGATCCTCACCGGTGCGCAAATCCCGTTCGCGATGCCGGTAAGTGATGGAGAGCGCAATCTGCAAGGCGCGTTTGCCTGCGCGAGAGGACCGGTCCGCGAAGTCTGTATTTTCTTTGACGGTGTGCTCCTGCGCGGCAACCGCGCCCGCAAATGGAGCACGGAACCCGGCAACGGATTCCACTCACCGCACTGGCCGCACCTCGCCCAGGTCAACGGATCCATCGATATCAATACGGCGGCGCTGCTTCCCCCCACCACACCGCAGCACGATCCGCCGCCGGCGATCGGCACCGGCCGCGCGGCAATCGTCACACTGTTTCCGGGCATCGACGCCTCGCTGTTGCGCGCGGCCGCCGATCACCATCGGGCCGGTCTCGTGCTCGCGCTCTATGGTGCCGGAACCGGTCCCACGGCCGATCCCGCGATCCGCCGCACGCTGACGGCAATCAGCGCGGACCGCATTCCCCTCCTCGGCATTTCCCAGTGCCCGCACGGCACATTGAACCCGGCCCTCTACGAAACCGGGCGCCAACTCGCCGATTGCGGGGTGATCGATGGCCGGGACCTGACGCCCGAAGCTGCTCTCGCCAAGCTGCACACACTGTCATGCCAGCGGCGTCCCCCGGCCGACCTCGCCACGGCCATCGCCGTGCCTGTGGCCGGCGAGCTGACCCCTGCAAATGGGACTTGATTGGGCAATCGTATTTTTGTATCCAATTTTGGTCGTCATCGCAGTGGAGGAGCCGCCTTGCTCCAACAGGTCAATGCTCCTGTCGTGTGGAATCGCCCGCTTACGGGCGATTACTGGCTGATCGAGGTCGAAGCACCGACCATCGCCGGCCCTCTCGCGCCGGGTCAGTTCGTCAATATCCGTATCCCCGGGCTCACGCCTTATCTGCGCCGGCCGTTCAGCGTGTATCGCGTGAGCCCGGATCGCCGCCGTCTGCAGGTCGCCTACAAGGTGATCGGCGACGGCACACGGCTGATGACCTCGGCACTGCCGGAAGGCGGCGTTTGCG
>JAHCKB010000100.1 GCA_026125985.1 Bradyrhizobium sp. | reverse complement strand
CCTACAAGGCGCTGACACTCGACCTGCGCTACCACGGCACCAACCAGAGCGACGACAAGTGCGCCGCCTTCCTGGCGACCAACTCGCCGGTTTCGGCCAACCGCTGGTGCAGCGACACGTTCATCGCCTCGCTCAAGTTCGACACCACGCTCTCGGCCCTCAAGTAGGCCGAACGGATACGGCCCTCATCGGCCAAACGAAAACGGCGGTCCCGCAAGGACCGCCGTTTTTTATTGCCCGGCTTTGAGTACCGGTGGTCTCACTCGGCCGGGGCCAGGGTGCCCTCGCTGAGCCTTGAGCCTTCGGCCTCGCGCTCGACATTGAGACGGCGGCGGTGGAACGCCGCCAGCGTCGAGCGGTGGCCGATCGAGACGATGGTCGTGCCGGGCAGCCGCTCCTGCAACAGCTTGTAGACGGCGGCCTCCGCTGCCTCGTCGAGCGAGGCGGTGGCCTCGTCGAGGAACAGGTAATCCGGCGTGAGCAGCAGCGCGCGGGCGATGCCGAGGCGCTGCTGCTCGCCAAGCGACAACATGCGGTTCCAGTGTCCCTCGTCATGCAGCCGGCCGGCCAGCGGGGCGAGTCCGACGTCGACCAGTACCTGCTTCACCTGCTCGATGTCGAAGGTTCCGGGCGCCGACGGATAAACGACCGCAGCGTGCAGCGAGCCGATGGGGAAATACGGCCGCTGCGGCAGCATCATCAGCCTGGCGCCGGCAGGAATCGTGATCGCGCCGTCGCCGAACGGCCAGATGCCGGCAATGGCGCGGAACAACGTGGATTTCCCCGAGCCCGAGGGCCCCGCGATCAGCGTGCGCTCGCCGCCGCGGAAGGCGATCGCATCCGCCGCGACCACGGGGTCGCCATGCGGCAACCGCACCAGCAATTGTTCGAGTTCGATCGTCTCGCCTTCGCTTGCCGTGATGCGGACCGAGTCGGGGTTTGCCGCCAGATGCCGCGAGCTGACGACCGACATCTCGAACCCGTCGAGGCGGGCGACAACGGCGCGCCATTCCGCCAGCACGCGATAGACGGACACGAAGAACGAAAGCGACCGTCGCACGCTGTCGAAGGCGGAGGCGGTCTGCTGCAGGCCGCCGAGCTGGATCTTGTTGGCGAAATAGGCCGGCGACACCAGGATGTACGGAAAGATGATCGCGGCCTGGGTGTAGCTCTGGGTAAAGGCGGTGAGGCGTTTGGTGCGGCTCATGATGCCGTACCAGTTGGAGATGACCCGCTCGAAGCGGTGCATCAGCCGCTCGCGCTCGGCGGGCTCGCCCTTCATCAGCGCGATCTGCTCGGAGTTCTCGCGCACGCGCACCAGATTGAAGCGGAAGTCCGCCTCGCGCTGCTGCTGTTCGAAGTCGAGGTTGACCAGCGGCGAGCCGATCCATTGCGTGATCATCGTGCCAAGGATGGCGTAGACCAGCGCACCCCAGACCAGATAACCGGGGATAGGAAATTCCTTGCCGAACAGGTGCAGTGGCGCCGCCGCCGAAAGTCCCCACAGGATCACCACGAAGGAAGCCAGCGTTACGACCGCGCTCAGCAATCCGATGCCGATTGCCAGCGTGCGCTCGACGAACAGCTTGACGTCGTCGGTCATGCGCTGATCGGGGTTATCGGCCGCGTCTCCCTGCAATTGCATGCGGTAGTGGTTCGGGCCTTCCAGCCACTCGCCGAGATAATGTCTGGTCATCCAGCTGCGCCAGCGGATCTGGAGCCACTGATTGAGATAGAGCTGATACACCGCAAGCCCGATTGCGCAGAACGCCAGGATCGTGAAGATGCCGATTTCCCTGACGAAGCTGTCCCAGTTTCTCTCCTGAAGGGCGTTGAAGAAGCGGTTTTGCCACTGGTTGATCAGCACATCGATCGCCACCAGCGACAGCTCGATGACGATCACCGCAGCGAGCAGGCCGCGGCCGGCCCATTTGTCCTCGGAACGGAAATAGGGGGATGCGATCCGCCAAACGGTCGCGAGCGTCGCGCTGATATTTTTCACGGGTCAATGTCTCCGGAGGGGCGCAAAGCCCTGACAGGGCTGGAAAAATTCTTGCGTATCGTGGCCAGTGGCGAATCCCGGCCAGCGTTGGCTTGGCAAGCACGCGAAGTCAACCCGTCGATGAAAGCCGGGACGGTCTGGCCAACGTCGCATTCGTTCCCTACAAGGACGCGCGATAGGGAGCACCGCATCTGCTGTGAGGTCGCATGGTATTTCTGAAGCGTCATCTGAAACTGGCTATCGCCGTTGCAATGTCGGCGGCGGTTTTCGACACCGCACGGGCCCAGGAATTCCCGTTCGGACTCGAGATGACGCTGGAGGCAGCGAGGATGCCGGGATCCAAGCGCATTCCCTCGCTCGAGATCGGCGATAATGGCGAGGTCGTGCTCGAGCTCTGGTGCAAGGGCGGCAAGGGCCAGTTCTCGGTGGCCGGCAATACCGTCATCTTTGTCCCCGGCGCGATGCAGGATCGCGCCTGTCCGCCGGATCGCGCGCAGGCCGATGACGCGCTGATCGCAGCTCTGGGTGACACCGCGACGTGGCGCCGGCAGGGCGATTTCGTCACGCTGATCGGCTCGAAGCAGCTCCGCTTCCGGCTCAATACCAACTGAGTGTAACTTCTTCGCCTCTCCCCGCCTGCGGGGAGAGGCCGGATCGGATGAAATGAAATCCGGGTGAGGGGCTCTCCGCGAGGCCGGCCACCACCGTGATCGCGAAAAAAGCCTTTCACCCCGACCCTCTCCTCGCAAGAGCGGGGCGAGGGGAGGACTACTTCCACACCGACTTGTCGGCGTCCCAGCGCTGACCTTTCAATTCCTTCGTCAGCGCCTCGATTGAGCCGTTGTCGTCCTCGGGCTCGGCGCCTTCGTCATCGGCGGCGCTGGTATCTTCGGAGAGCTTGAGCTTCGATCCCGCGCCTTCGTCCGCCGTCGTGGTGACGGGGCTCGATACCCAAAGCATCAACATGTCGGACGTGCCCGGCTTGTCCGAGGACACCTGCGCCGAAACCTCTATGGTCTCGGTGAGGCCGAGCGCCGGAAAGAGCTGGCTCGGCCGCTTGAAGGTAAGCGTCAACTTGCCGGTATTGGCATTCCACGCCGAACTGGCCGGCGTCGCCGCCAGCGTCTTGCTCAGCACGCCCGATATCGTCGAGGCGAGCTTGTCGCGGCTGACCTTGTCGCCGTCGCGCCAGCCGGCCGCCGGAAAACGGATCGCGCGGTCCATCTCGACGATGCCGCTGGTCCAGCCTGCCAGCGTGACGCCGGTCGTGGCCTTCGCCTTGGCGATCACGGCGGCAGCGCGTTCGGGATCGACGGTGAGATTGATGGTCTGCTCGCCCGCGCGCAGCTCGTCGCAGGAGGTCGACAGGCTTGCCACCGAGACTTCGAGCGCCTCGCCTTTCAGGCTCTTGAGGAAGTCGAGCACCGATTCCAGCTTCACCCGCACACCGATCGATTCCGGCGAGACGTCGGTAAAGTCCTTGGGGGCCGCCGTGATGCCGTCGTCGCTGGTCTGGCTCTCGAGAAATTCCTTTTCGCTGAGATCGGAATTGTCCGTCGACATCACCTCATTGACCTTCTGGCCGATGGTGATCTGGCCGCGGAATTCGAAAGTGTCGCCGCTGACCTTGCGCGTCAGCTTCACGCTCACGGGCTGCTTCTCGCCGAGGCTCTGCGCGGTGCCGGTGAGGTTCGCACCGCTGACGGCGAGATTGGCGACGAAGCGGTCCTTGCGCTCGCTGCCTCTCTCCACGGGATAGCAGACATCGAGCGTGGCCGCGGTGACGGTCTTGCCCTGCCGCGTCTCCTTCAGGATCGTGTCCGCCGCATTGTCCATCAGCCCGTCGATCGCGGTGAAGTAGCGCACTTCGCTGCCGCCGGCGGCGGATTTGGCCGACGGCCTCGCCTGGGCAAAGGCGAGGCTCGGCGAGAGGACGGCGAGGCCGAACAGGCAGAGCAGGAGCTGGCGCATCTGAAATTCCTTGCGGGAAGAATCGGGGCGGCTCCTACCTACCAAACCCTGATGTCATCGGCCAAAAAGAAGGCCGCCCGGAGGCGGCCTTCGATCGGTTTGTCGGGAAGGGCGGGGCCTCAGAAGCCCATGCCGCCCATTCCACCCATGCCGCCGCCGCCCGGCATCGCGGGCGGGGCCGCTTCCTTAGGCATTTCGGCGACCATGGCTTCAGTCGTCACCAGCAGGCCCGCAACCGAGGAGGCGTCCTGCAGGGCGGTGCGCACCACCTTGGCGGGGTCGATGATGCCCTTGTCGACCATGTCGACATATTCCTCGCTCTGGGCGTCGAAGCCGAAGGTCTCCGACTTGTTCTCGAGGATCTTGCCGACCACGATCGAGCCTTCGACACCGGCGTTTTCCGAGATCTGGCGCAGCGGGGCTTCCAGCGCCTTCAGCACGATGTTGATGCCGGCCTGGACGTCGGAGTTCTCATTGTGGATGCGGCCGACGGCTTTCTTGGCGCGCAACAGCGCCACGCCGCCGCCGGGCACGATGCCTTCCTGCACCGCGGCGCGGGTCGCGTTCAGCGCGTCCTCGACGCGATCCTTCTTTTCCTTGACCTCGATTTCGGTCGCGCCGCCGACCTTGATCACCGCGACGCCGCCGGCGAGCTTGGCCAGCCGCTCCTGCAGCTTCTCGCGGTCGTAGTCGGAGGTGGTTTCCTCGATCTGCGCCTTGATCTGGCCGACCCGGGCCTCGATGTCCTTCTTCTTGCCGGCGCCCTTGACGATCGTTGTGTTCTCCTTGTCGATCACGACCTTGCCGGCGCGGCCGAGCATGTTGACCGTGACGTTCTCCAGCTTGATGCCGAGCTCCTCGGAGATCAGCTGGCCGCCGGTGAGGATCGCGATGTCCTCCAGCATGGCCTTGCGGCGGTCGCCGAAGCCCGGAGCCTTGACGGCAGCGACCTTGAGGCCGCCGCGCAGGCGGTTCACCACCAGGGTTGCCAGCGCCTCGCCCTCGACGTCCTCGGCGATGATGAGGAGCGGACGGCCTGACTGCACCACGGCTTCCAGCACCGGCAGCATGGCCTGCAGGCCGGACAGCTTCTGCTCATGCAGGAGAACGTAGACGTCTTCCAGCTCGGCGGTCATCTTCTCGGCATTGGTGATGAAGTAGGGCGACAGATAGCCGCGGTCGAACTTCATGCCCTCGACGATGTCGACCTCGGTCTCGAGCGACTTGTTCTCCTCGACCGTGATCACGCCCTCATTGCCGACCTTCTGCATGGCCTGCGCGATCATCTTGCCGATGGCGCCGTCGCCATTGGCCGAGATGGTGCCGACCTGGGCCACTTCGGAGGAGGCCGCCACCGGCTTGGCGCGCTTTTCGAGGTCCTTGACCACGGCGTTCACCGCGATGTCGATGCCGCGCTTCAGGTCCATCGGGTTCATGCCGGCGGCAACGGCCTTGGCGCCCTCGCGCACGATCGCCTGCGCCAGCACGGTCGCGGTGGTGGTGCCGTCGCCGGCGGTGTCATTGGTCTTGGAGGCGACCTCGCGCAGCATCTGCGCGCCCATGTTCTCGAACTTGTCCTCGAGCTCGATTTCCTTGGCGACGGTCACGCCGTCCTTGGTGATGCGGGGAGCGCCGAACGATTTGTCGATGACGACGTTGCGGCCCTTCGGCCCGAGCGTCACCTTCACCGCATTGGCGAGAACATCGACGCCGCGCAGCATGCGCTCGCGCGCTTCGCCGTGAAATTTTACGTCCTTGGCAGCCATTGGAACTTACTCCTTTGAAATGGTCCTCATCCTGAGGAGCGGGCTCTTGGCCCGCGTCTCGAAGGATGAGCTTGTGAAAGAAGGCCTTTCGAGACGGCGGCTTCGCCGTCTCATCAGGGCGAGGGCGGGCTTACGCCAGCACCCCCATGATGTCGGACTCCTTCATGATCAGGAGTTCCTCGCCGTCGAGCTTGACCTCGGTTCCCGACCACTTGCCGAACAGCACGCGATCGCCGACCTTGACGTCCATCGGGGTCAGCTTGCCGGTCTCGTCCCGCCCGCCGGGGCCGACGGCAACCACTTCGCCCTGGGAGGGCTTTTCTTTGGCGGTGTCCGGGATGATGATGCCGCCCTTGGTTTTCTCTTCGGCATCGATGCGCTTGACCACGACGCGGTCGTGAAGCGGACGGAATTTGGATTTGGCCATGACGTTCCCTCAAGCCTTCGGTTTTCAGGTCCGGTTCATGGGAACCGGCGTGTAATGCGGGCGGCAGCAGGCGCTTCAAGCGGCAGGTCCCGGCAGCGGCCTTAGCAATCGGGGTGCCGGAGTGCTAAGGTGGGCCGGGAAATATGGTGTGGTGAAGTTCCTGTCAAGCAAGGTGGTTAAGGCCTTGGTGAGGCCGATATAGGATGGTGTTTGGAAACCATGTCGGGACCTGCGGCGTAGTTCGTCCGAGGTCATTGCCCCGGTTGGGGTTTTACGCTTGGCTGCAGGACGGGTGCGGCCGTGGAATTTGTTGGGGGGATGCCCATGATCAGGTCAAATAACGCGCGTCCGGTTGCGAGCCTGGCCGTCGTTGCGATGCTCTCGGTCGTGCTGGCCGGCTGCGAGACCACGAACCTCGGCAGCATGTTCGGCTCGTCGACGCCTGCGCCGGCTCCGGAGCCGGGCGTGGCGCCGGAAATGCCGGCCACTATCCGATCCGACGAGATCGTCGGCCGCTGGGGTCTTGCCTCCTACCAGGATCCAAAGGATCGGACCCGGACCGAGGCAATGGCCCGCTCGCAGTGCCGGCAACCTTATGTGATTACCGCCGGCGCCTCCGGCGGTGTGATCATGCACCTGGCCGACCAGGCCACCCCGCAGGAATTGCGCCTGAAGGGCTCGCCGAGCGGCAAGAACTATATCGGTCCGGCCGGCCCCACCCCCGGCGAGCAGGACCGCGAGATCGTCTCCTTCGACGGCCGCGTCATGATCACGCGCTTCGTCGACAAGGATGCCGGCACCCGCTACGGCAACATGGTCTATGTCCGCTGCGCACCGCGGGCGTGATGCCGCAATGACGCCTTGAGAGAAATTGCCGCCAACGAAAAACGCCGGCCCGAGGGCCGGCGTTTTTTGTTTGTCCGTGATCCGCCGGTCAGTTGAACATCGCGTCGATGTCGTCCTGCGAGGCGTGGCCGACGTCGCCGTCGAGCTTCGGGCCGTTCAGCAGCTTGGCGTCGCCCTCGCGGGTGTCGACGATCGGTGGCGCATGCGCCTTGATGGCGTCGACGCCGCCCCAGATTTCCATCATCTCGTTGATGTGCTGCTCGATGAACTTCATCGTGGTCATCACCTTGGAGATGCGCTGTCCGGTGAGATCCTGGAAGTTGCAGGCCTCGAAGATCGAGACCACGCGTTCCTGGATTTCATCGGCGAGAATCTTCTGCTGATCGAGCGAGGTATTCTTCGACAGCGCGCTTGCGGCATTGTCGATGGATTCGACTGCTTCCAGGATCTGCTGGGTCGCCTGTTCGGTGCCGCCGACGACGGCGCCGAGCTCGCCGTTGACCTTGGCCATTTCCTCGCCGTTGAAGCTCTTGCCGTGCAGGACAGCGATCTCGCGCTTGGTGCGGCTGATCGCGTCGTGGATAAGGTCGAGCTCGACCTTCAGCTTCTCGCACTGTTCGATCTGTGCGCGATAGGTTTCGAGCAGCGCCTGGGTTTCGGCCAGCTCGCGGTCGGCGGCTTCCTTGACCGATTCCGTAGTCGCGCGGCTGGGAGCGGCCATCTGGGCGCGGATGGCGCGCAGTTCGTTCATGATTTCCCGGTGCATCGGGCCGGCATCGGCCTCGGGTCCAGCAGGCAACGTCATCGGCTCATTCCCGAGTATGGCTTGTTCGACACGAAAGCGCTTTCGACTGACAGACATGATTGTACTTCCCGCCCCATTTCTCCGCTCCCTTTGTAGGGTATGCGATTTAACGCGAGGTTCACGCGAGCGGCTTGCGATCAAGATGCAAGTAACAGATGCGCAAAGACGCGATTAACCATAAGGCTCGCCCATTCACCGAAAATAAACGCTACCCGCTGAAACCGCCGCGCCCCGCCGGGATGGTGAATCGAAACGCCGGTTCTGTTTACCAAACCGATTAGGTTTTCATTTGTAGTGAATCGCGTGTGAACGGCGCGTGTGTCACGCGTCCAATGACGAACAGTACAGAGTACGTCGATGTCGAAAAAATTCATGCTTGCGCTCCTGGCGAGCGCCTCCATCCTTCTTGCCTCGGTCGATCCGGTCGCCGCGCAGGCCGCACCTCCGGTGCGCGTGGCCTCCAACATGGGCGGCGGCTTCATTGAATTCCTGTTCGGCGGTGCGCCGCAGGGTGGCCGCTATCAGCAGCCGATGTACCAGCAGCAGCCGGATGTCGGCTTTGACGGGCGAGGCCTGCCGCCGATGGATCCGCAAGGGATCTATCGCCAGGAGGCGGTCGAGCCTTCCCAGCGTTTCGATCCGAGATACAACAAGCAGATGGTCGATTATCACGGCAAGGAAAGCGCCGGCACCATCGTGATCGATACGCCGAACAAGTTCCTCTATCTGGTGCAGGGCGACGGCAAGGCGCTGCGCTACGGCGTCGGCGTGGGCCGGCCGGGCTTCACCTGGTCGGGCGTGAAGACGATCTCCGCCAAGAAGGAGTGGCCGGCCTGGACGCCGCCGCCGGAAATGCTGGCGCGCCGTCCCGATCTGCCGCGGCACATGGAAGGCGGTCCGGAAAATCCGCTTGGCGCGCGCGCGATGTATCTCGGCACCTCGCTCTATCGCATCCACGGCTCCAACGAGCCCTGGACCATCGGCACCAACGTCTCCTCCGGCTGCATCCGCATGCGCAACGAGGACGTCATCGACCTCTACGGCCGCGTCGGCGTCGGCACCAAAGTCGTGGTGATCTGAGTTCCGGACGTCCGAGGCAAGGCGAATATCCGCGAGGAGGTCGGTAGGTCGAACCTCCTCGCGGCGAGACCTGTGCTTGATCGACGACCGCGTGCCGGACCGGATTCGCCGCAACAAGTGATCTGTTCGACGCTTGCCGAACCTTGCGCGATTGCAGACAATGCGGACGCGCATCGGGGCTGGCACCGCCTTCATGGCTTGCACCCACAGCAAACTTCCCGTCTGCGCACCGGGATCGCCGACTGTTCACAGGGTAAGGTGCGAAACATGACGCTTCCTCCGCTCACCCGGCGCTCGGTGCTCGGCGGTGTCGCGGGACTGGCTGCAACGCTCGGCCTGGACCGAACGGCCCTGGCGGATGCCTCCACCAAGCGACTGACCCTGGTTGCGGCGCCGGGGCGCAGTCTGATCGCCGGCAGTTCTTATCCCGAGACGCCGGTGTGGTGCTTCTCCGGCCAGGTGCCGGGTCCGGAAATTCGCGTCCGGCAGGGCGAGCGCGTTCATGTTCGCGTGGAAAACCGGCTGCCGGAAGCAACCACGGTTCACTGGCACGGTCTGCGCATTCCGAACGCGATGGACGGTGTCCCGCATCTGACGCAGAAGCCGATCGAGCCGGGAGATACTTTCGAGTACGAGTTTGCTTGCCGGGACGCGGGCACCTTCTGGTACCACCCGCACCAGCGCAGCCATGAGCAGGTCGAGCGCGGGCTCGCCGGCGCCTTCATCGTCGAGGAAGCATCACCCATGTCCGTCGACCGGGAGCTCACCTGGGTGCTCGACGACTGGCGGTTGATGCGTGACGCTTCGATCAGCAGCGATTTCGGCAATATGCACGATGCCGGCCATGACGGCCGCATAGGAAACACGGTGACCATCAACGGGCAGGTCCGGGATGCGATTCCGGTTCGTGCCGGTGAGCGCATCCGCCTCAGGCTCATCAATGCAGCCAACGCCCGCATCTTCGGGCTGGTGTTCAAGGATCATGCGCCGCAGATCGTCGCGCTGGATGGCCAGCCGGTCGAGCCCCACGCGCCCGATGGCGGGCGCATCGTGCTTGGACCCGCCATGCGCGCCGACATCGTGCTCGATATGGCCGGGCGCCCCGGGGCGCGGTTTCAGGTCGTCGATACGTTCTACCGCGGCCTCGAAAACCGGCTGGTGGACCTCGCCTATAGCGAGGAGCCGTCGTTACTGCCGTCGAAGACGTCCGAGCCCGTGCCGCGTCTTCCCGCAAACCCGCTGCCCGAGCCCGACCTTGCCAGGGCAAGGCGTCACAAGATCGTGCTGGGAGGCGGGATGATGGGCATGATGCGCTCGGCGGTGATGGACGGCCGAACGGTCGACATGCGCACGCTGATGCAGAACGGGCTCTTGTGGGCGATCAACGGTGTGGCCGCCAAGGGTCATGTGCACGAGCCGCTGCTCACGCTAGAGCGAAACAGCTCTTGCGTGCTGGAGCTCGTCAACGATACGGCCTGGCCGCACCCGATACATTTGCACGGGCACTCATTTCGCGTTGTTTCCCGCAATGGTGCGCCGACCCGGCATCGCGAATGGCTCGACACCGTGCTGTTGCATCGTGGCGAGCGGGCGGAAATTGCCTTCGTGGCGGACAATCCGGGCGACTGGATGTTCCACTGCCACATCCTGGAGCACCAGGCAGCCGGGATGATGGGAGTTATCCGCGTCAGCTAGGGCGTGTACTCATGGGTCGGCGCGCCGGGAAAGCCATGTCAGCTTTGCCCCAACAGCGGACATCGCCGAGGCAACCAACGGATGTACGCTTCGGGCCAAAGGCGCCATCACGGCAGCCTTAGCTCTGCGACTCAGGGGTTCGCCGCAACAAAGGCGGCAACGTCGGTCTTGAGCTTTGCCAACACAGCCTTGATCGTGTCTCGATCATGATAAACAGCTTGTCGCTGAACCATGATCGCTTTCGTTTGGACAACGGCGTTTGCCTGCAAAGCTACAAACAGCCTAGGTGCACCATCGACGGCCTTCTGCTTTGTGAGCGTTCCGACGTAACAGGCGTTATCGTCCTCAGCAATCACTCCGAGCGAACCGGCTTCGTTGAAATTGATCTTTTCGAGGATGTTTGCAATGCGGGCATCGACATCGGTCCCGATGGGACTTTTGTGTGATGCCCGTAAAATCTTGCACTTGCTCGCGACTGAGAACGGAGTTGGCATCTTCATATCGGAGTTAAAGATCGAATAGGAGGCCACGTCATCGAGCTGCCGCTTGCCCTTACGCGCCTCAGCAAGCTGGTCGCAATCGGCGGACATGGCGAGAAGTTTGACACTGCCACCAGCCATGTACGCCGAGGTGATTTCGACAGCACGAGCGTCAAATTCATACCTCGGCGTGAGTTCGCAAAAGCTCGTCGGCGGTGGCAGCTTAACGAATGTATCCCCGATCATCGCCGCAAGGCTCAACGCGCCCGATACGCTAATGGCAAGAAAAAACACGGCGAGGGTTAGACGGCCGGCCATCACAGGCACCTCCAAAGTACGTAAACAAGAGCTGCATAGCTGCTGCCAAACCAACATATACCAAGGAATTCCCACGATCCTCCATAAGTTGACATGCTGCTAAAGTGCACGCTGCTGCAGCATGATCTAATGTCGCCTTCGGGGCATTTGCAGACGTTCCCGGTCGGATCAGGCCGCGTCTGCTCATCCCTTGGAAGCGGCCAATCCCGGATTTATGAGTACACGGGGGATGCGGACGGAGAACGCTCGCCGCAAATCGAAAAGCGGCCGCCCCATCCGGCGGCCGCTCCAGGTTTCGCTACATGACTGACGCGCACGCAGCGCCTACGCGTAGTCACTGTCGCCGTCGCCATCGAAACCGTCGGAATCGTGGTCGATGTCGTCCTCGTCATAGTCCTCGTCCGAGGCCTCGTTGAACAGGCCGTGGCGCGAGCCGTAGTCGCCGCCGCGGCCGGACGAACCGATGTCATCGATGCCGGCGTCCTTGGCGAGCTGGCCGCCGTCCCGGTCACCCCAAGGCCTGCGGTCCTCGATGCCGCCGCTGTGGTTGGCGGGATCGCCGAACGCATGGTGCTGACTGCCGCCCATCATGCCGCGAATGCCGGAGAGCAGCAGCGAACCGCCGACCACGCCAGCCGCTGCCGCGGCAGCCGTACCGAGGAACGAACCGCCACCGCCACCACCGGGGACCGGCGGGGGCTGCGGCGCGCCATAGGGCTGGCCGCCAGCCGGACCGTAGCCCGGCGGCAACGCCTGCCCTGTGTTCCACATCGGCCTGCCGGCATTGGGCACCGAGCCGCGCGGCGGCTGGCCCGGAGGCTGACCCTGACCGAAGATCGCATCGCGCATGGAATCGAGGAAGCCGGGAGGCTGCTGCGGCTCCGGCTCGTGACCTTCCAGTTCCTGGATGCGGGCGTTGGCGCGCTTGAGTGCCTCGTCCTGCACCAGCACCGTCTGCACCAACGCATAGGCAGCGTTCGGCGCGCGCCGCAGGCCTTCCATGATGGCGGCCTCCGCGTCGCGATCGCGCGGTGAGCCTTCCAGCTTCGAGAGCCGGTCGAACAGATCGTCAATCAGTTGGCGTTCCTGCGGTGTCATGGCGAATCTCCTCCGCTTCGGGAACCGAAGCGCCCAGAATGTAGGGGGCGTTTTTTGGCGCCAACAGGGGGAACCGCCGGATTAAATTTCAGTAAGCGACAAAGTGAAGGCTGGATTTCCCGACGCGCGTCACTCCAGCGTCACCCTGTTCGCAGCCAGCAGCGCCGGAAAATCGTCACCCGCCAGATACGTGTGTTCACGCTCGCGCTGATGGGTCAGCGGGTCGAGGCTCTCAAGCGTTTCGTCGACAAAGCCGGGATGGCACATGACGAGCCCGCCGTCCGGCAGGCCGTCCAGGAACTGCCGCATCAGCGCGCCGAAGTCGGGTTGCCGCGAAAAATCATAGGCGCCGGCGAAGGCGGTATTGAAGGCGATGTTGGCGCGCGCGGCACGCTTGCGGAACTGGCGGCTTAGCGTGTCGAGCAACAGCGCCTTCGGCGCGTTGAGGCGCCGTGCGAGTGGAAGGTGGCGTCCGCCCTGTCGTACCCACGCGCCGGGCGCGTGCTCGGCGGCCGCGGCCAGAAAGGCGTCGCGCACCACCGGAAACAATTGCGCATGCTGGTGGCCGTCCATGAATTCGGGTGCGCGGTTGAACAGCTCGGCGAAGGCCGCAAGCTGGATGGAGATTTCCGACCGGATGATCTCGGCATCGAGTTGTCGCGCCAGGCCGCGCCTGAGCATGGCCGGCAGGGGAAGGAACATGCCGCCATCGGCCGGCCTGAAGTGCATGGTGAGCGGCCGGAACGGCGCGGTCAGTGTCACATGCAGCCCAACCGCACAACGGTTGCCTCGGGCCTGACGCTCAGCGACGGCTTGCTGCAGCTTCCCGATCTCCTCGCGGCCCGCCGCCGGCCCCACCACCATGACCGAGGTCGCATTGAGACGGCCCTGCACGATCAGGTGGCGGATGGAGCGGTTGACGCCGGGACTGATCCCGTAGTCGTCGGCGCACAGCCAGATGCGGCGCGACGCAGCCTCGTTCATTCCGCAGCGGCCCGCTCGGGCAGGGGCTTGGCGGCCTGTTCGCCGGTCACTTCGTCGGCCCCCGTGTCGGCGCGCTTCTCGCTGTGCTCGGCGATGAAATAGATCGGCCGCGCCTTCAGCTCGCTGAGGATCTTGCCGATATACTCGCCGAGCACGCCGATCATGATGAGTTGCACGCCGCCGATGGTCATCAGGCCGACCATGAGCGACGGATAGCCCGGCACATGCTTCCCGGTGGTGAACACTTCCCAGACGATCGTCAGTCCGAACAGCAGCGCTATCGATGCGAGCAGCACGCCGAGCAGGCTCGCAAAGCGCAAGGGCGCCACCGAGAAGGATGTCAGCCCCTCGATCGACAGGCCGATCAGCCGGCCCGGGCTGAACGAGGTCACGCCATGCGCGCGCGGCGCGGGCTCATAGTCGACGCGGATCTGGCGGAAGCCGATCCAGCTCGCCAGCCCCTTGAAGAAGCGGTTGCGTTCGGGGAGTTGGCGCAGCGCGGCCGCGGCGCGCGGCGACAGCAGGCGGAAGTCGCCGGCGTCTTCCGGGATCTTCTGCCGCGCGCCCCAGTTGATC
>JAHCKB010000010.1 GCA_026125985.1 Bradyrhizobium sp. | reverse complement strand
GAGGTCGCCAATCAAATGTCGGGAGGTCCTGTCTCGCTTTCTTTGCGACAACGAACCGGTTTTTGAAGTCTCACCCGATTGGCCGCGCCGTGACATATACGACAAATGCGCTTCTCATCTGCGTTGGTCTTGCCGGCGGGTGGGCCATCGGCCTGCAACTGGTTGGGAATATTCACGTCGTCGAACCCGGGGTGCTTTACCGCTCCGCCCAGTTGAACGGGCAGAAGTTGGCCGATGTGATGGCTGCCTACGGCATCAAGTCGGTGATCAACCTGCGCGGAAAAAATAGCGGGTCTTGGTGGTACGACAACGAAGTGGAGGTGACGACCGCGCATGGAGCCTCTCATCTGGACGTTCGAATGTCGGCCTTACGGGACCCGGAGGACGCGACGATCGCCCAACTGATTGAGACGATGCGCACCGCCCCTCGGCCGATGCTGATCCACTGTCAAAGCGGGGCCGATCGGACCGGATTGGCCGCAGCTTTGTTTGAGCGTTTTGTCGAAAGGCGCCCTACCGATATTGCAGCTCATCAAATTTCCTTCCGGTACGGGCATTTTCCGTGGCTCGGAAGCCGGTCAATTGCCATGGACCGAACATATTGGAAGCTTTCGACCGGTGGCTTGCCGAAGACTGAGTAATGTATCGAAAGCGACCCGAAAGAAACGAGCAAACGACAGGAAAGATGATTGCTGAGATCGAAGTTTTTGAACGGCTGGCACCTGCCCGTGACGAGCGTTATCTCAAAACGCTTCATCGATCAGCGACGCGGCGGGGGAAAATCCCCTTGGGCAAACGGAGGGCATGTAGCAAAAATTCGTAAGACCGCTCTATCAGCGGCAGAATACGGTCTGCAACGTGAAGATGAACAGCCCATGCCACAGCAGCACCTGTGGCCGCGACAACGGCGGATCCGACCATATCGAGAGGAAAGTGAACGCCCACGTAGATTCGAGCCAAGGCCGTCGCAAGACCGGCGAGAACCAATACCCATCCCCACCCGCGCTGTACTCGCGTGACGAGGAGACCGAAGCCGAAGGTCCAAAGGAATGTGGTGTGATCGCTCGGAAAAGAGCTGTCGGGCGAGTGGGCGAGAAGGGTGTGGCCCAAGCCTATCGCGAAGGGGCGTGGATGATACCAGAGAAGGCCAATGGTCCAGCTCAGTACAAACGCGGTCAGGAGCCCGGTCCCGATCGAAATCAACGCATCCCGTTGGTCGCGCACGCCTCGAATCCACAAGCATACCGCCAGAACGGCGGCCACATAAACGAGATATTCCGCGGCTACCTTGGCGAACGCTATCGTTACGACATTCGCTGAAGCCGGGGCATTGAGGGCCAGAAAAAGTGCGGTATTCCAGGTTTCCATCGTTCTCTCAGCAATACGTCCGCATCGGCGCGGGAGGAAGGTTAGGACCATCGCGTCTGAATTGGGCGCGGTCGGGGCGGAAACAAAATCGACACTCAATGTTGGCGCTTTCAACGCAGACCCACCATTCTGCGGAAAGATAGGTCGTCCCATTTTCCGTATTCGGCAAGTGTCGGTTTCCTTCACGGAGGATTCGCTCGCCGACAATGATACAATACTCGGTGTACCTAAATTCATCTTGCATCACCGGTTCGCGTCGGTGCGCTGTCTCAAATTCTCATCGGAAGAAGTAACATGATCGTTAATTGGGCGCATGCTTGGCCGCCGGCGATTGCCGCATTTCTGGCCTCACTCGTCGAGTTCGTCGAAGCTCTGACCGTGGTTCTGGCCGTGGGCGCGGTCCGCGGCTGGAGCGGTGCACTGATCGGAAGTGGGGCCGCGCTTGGCGTGCTGCTGGCCATCGTCGTGGCTATCGGTCCGGCGCTCACGCGTATCCCGCTGGATGTCGTCCAGCTCGCCGTCGGACTGCTTCTGCTCCTCTTCGGAATGCGATGGCTGCGCAAGGCAATCCTGCGTTCGGCCGGAGTTATTCCTTTGCATGACGAGAACGCGATCTATTCCAGGCAAACGGAATCGCTGCGCAAGCTCGCGCAGCGTGGGCGAGGATGGGACAAGGTCGCCATCGCAACAGCTTTCAAAATCACGATGCTCGAGGGCACAGAGGTAGTCTTCATTGTTATCGCTGTCGGTTCCGGCGGCGTGGGCTTGCTTGTTCCGGCGAGCGTGGGGGCGCTGGCCGCGCTGCTTGTCGTCGTCCTGCTTGGCTTTGTCGTTCACAAACCTTTGGCATCCATTCCGGAGAATACCTTGAAGTTCATGGTCGGTGTATTGCTCTCCGCCTTTGGGGCTTTCTGGGTTGGCGAAGGCATGGGACTTCGATGGCCGGGGCAGGACTGGTCGATCCTTGGTCTCGTCGCTGGCTTTCTGATCATCGCATTGATCGCAACCTCGCTTTGCCGGGCCCGGTTTGCCGCGCGCGATGCCGCGAAACGATAGGAGCTCATGCATGCGCTGGTTCAAGACGATCATTCTGGAGCTTTACGGCCTGTTCGTGGATGACGGCAGCTTTGCAATCACAATCGTTGTATGGCTTGGCGTCGCGTGGCTTGTGCTGCCATGGCTGATTCCGGGCTCGGCCTGGGGCGGCGCAATCCTGTTCGCCGGTCTTGCCGTGATTCTCACCGAGAGTGTCTGGCGGCATCGGACGTAGGTGGATCTCCTCCGACACGACCGATCCTATCGACCGTCTGACGACCACCTTCGGAATACGATCAAGGCTATGTTTCCCGTTTTTGGTCATCGGAATGCGATGCGGTGAAGCGAACACCGATACGCTTCTCCTTGCGCCAGATAACCCGGCACTGATGCGCGCCGTTCTCCATTACCAGGGAAAAGACGTCAGGAATTCCGATGGGTGATGTCACGTCAAGCTAGGCGCCGTACTCGGAAAGATTTCGAATTGAGCAACTGATCGCACCTCCACCAAAGGAGACCCCGCGACGCGGTGTTGAACGATGTTCCTCCATTTGAGAACTCCATGATGTAGTCTTCAACCAACGCCTAATCTCAGGGACGCGGCGAAAATGCCGCGGGATGCGGTCCCGGCCGCTGCGGAATAACGAGGATACAAACGGTAATGACAACGATGAGGGCCGCCGAGACGGAAAAATCTCCAATGGCAAGCCCCCCGGCGGCGATCGGCTTGTCAAGTGAGTTGGCGATCGTGGCGCCCAGCGGGCGCGTCAGGATGAAAGCGGCCCAGAACAACGTGGTGCGAGACATCGTCGTAAAGAAGTAAAGAACAGCGACGATTGCCAAGACGACGGCGATCACAAGCGCACTGCCGTTGTAACCGAGCCCGGTGTCATCTGCCATCCAGTCGCCGAGCGCCGTGCCGAGGGTCTGCGAGAACATGATGGTCGCCCAGTAGAACGCTTCGACTTTGGGCGACGTAACGGTTTCGACGGAGACGGAGCCGAGCGACCAGTACCACAAGCCCAGTGTCGCCATGACCATCGTGAAGAGCGACAGGGAGCCGCCGAGATAGCCAATGCCGAGCGAACGATCGACCAAGTCGGCAAGCGTCGTTCCGGCGAGCGTGGTCGCCGTGATGGCGGCCCAGTACAGGAAGGGCTGAAATCGCTTCGCCCTAATCTGAGCACTCACGGCCGCAATCAATACGGTGGCAAAGATTGCAGTGCCGATCAGATAACCGAGACCCAACGTCAATGTTACCGCGTTGCCGCCCACCTCGCCCAGGGTGGTCGCGAATATCTTGATGACCCAGAATCCGAGCGTGATTGCCGGCACCTTGCTGGCTTCTGTGCTGACGATTCTGTACATGCGGCTTTCTCCGAACAACGATTGCTGATTGAACGACAAATTGACAAATTGAACATGGGAGCCGCTCTCCGACGGCTACGGATCCTGCATCGCTCGACGCGCCACGCTTGAAAATTTGCGAACGCTCATGAGGATCGCCATCGCTTGCCGACGCAGTAGCGTCATGCCGGATGCTTGCCCGCGCGCTGCGGCAACAGGATCAGGCACGCAAGGATGAAGGCTGCGATCACCGCCGATGCGAGCGGTCTGCTGAGACTGAGACCCCCGGCAGCGACCGGTTTATCGAGGAAGTCGCCGACCGTCGCGCCGAGCGGACGGGTCAGAATGAAGGCCGCCCAGAACAGCAGCACCCGCGACACGTTTGTGCGATAATAGAGTGCGACAACGACGGCCAGCCCGGCCGCAAAGACGAGAGCGCCCCCTTCATAACCAAGGCCGCCGGTGTCGGCCAGCCAGTCGCCGAGCGCAGTGCCGAGGGTTTGCGAGAACGTGATCGCTCCCCAGTAAAACGCCTCGACCTTCGGCGTAGAGACAGTGTTGACCGATACCGTTCCCTCCGACCAATACCAAAGCCCGAGGACGCTCACGAGGCAGAGAAACAGCAGCGATGAGCCGCCGGTATAACCGATCCCGAGCGATCGGTCGGCGAAGTCGGCCATCGTGGTGCCAAAGGTGGTCGAGGCCACGATGGTCGCCCAGTAGAGAAACGGGTGAAAGCGCTTCGCGACGATCTGTGCGATCACGAACGCGATGAGCAGCACCGCGAACAAGGCTGTTCCCGCCAAATAACCCCAGTTCAGCGTCATGGTGACGGTGTCACCGCCGGTCTCGCCGAGCGTTGTGGCAAGAATTTTGATGATCCAGAAGCCGAGCGTGACTTCAGGGACTTTGCTCAATGCGAATTTCTGGGCTGGGGTCATGATTGCATTTCCGTTATGTAGCCGGCCACCCGGCGCGTGCGAGGACGCACCGGGTTTGTTCGTGGGACCATGCTGCGGGTCAGTCCGGATGAGGACCTTCTGTCTTGTTTTCGAGCACCTTGCCGCTCGCGGCATCGACGCCGACTTCCTGCGTCCGCGAGCCGTTCTTGATGTCGAACGAATAACGCAGGCCGCTGCCTCCGGATTCGCGCTCAAGCTCTTCGTCGGTGACTTTCCCGGGATGGGCCTTGAGGGCGGTTTCCCGGGCCTGCGTAATGGTGACCTTCGCTTGACCGGCAAGCTTTTGACCGGTGTAGGCCAGCGCTGGCGCCGCGAGCGCCAGCAAGATACCTGCGGCGCCCAAGGCGCCCAGGCGATACGGGGTAGTCCTGATCATGTGTCTCTCCAATTCGCCCCCGCTTGCGAACGGATGCGCGACGCGTCGGCGACGGCCCGCTCCGATGAGATGACCATGGCCCCGGAGACTGAGGACAAAATGAGCCTGGGTGGGGCGAGAAGAAAAAAGAGCGCTATGCCGGTAATGTGACGCGCGCGAGAACGCCGGCGGCCCCGTCGGGGCGATTCTCGACGGTCAGGACAAGACCGTTGCGCTCGGCAATTCGCCGCGCGATCGCCAGCCCCAGACCGGTTCCCTCGACGTCCGGCGGCGACGCGCGATAGAACCGATCGAAGATGCGGGAAACGGCGCCGGGCGGCAAACCGGTACCCGTATCCAGAACCTCGACAACGCTTCGCCCGTCGCGCAGAGTCAGGGAAACGTCCACCTGCCCGCCGGAGGGCGTGTACCGCACGGCGTTATCGATCAGGTTTGCGAATAGAACGCGCAATTCCTCGACCGAACCATGCAGCGTCGCGGACGTCTCCATCCGGGCCCCGAGATCGATGCCCTTGTGTTCGGCCAGCACCACATGATCGCCGACGCAGTCGAGCAGCAGCGGACCCACCTCAACCGTTTCGCTGAGGGGTGCTACGGGTTCATCGAGGCGAGCCAGTCGCAGCAGTTGACCGACGAGGGCGCTCGCGCGCCTTACGCCCTGCGCAAGTGCCGCCTTGCCAGCCTCGAATTCCGCTCCGACCGAACCGGAACTGTTGATCTTGAGGTTATCTACCTGGATTTGCATCGCGGCGAGCGGGGTGCGGAGTTCATGCGCCGCGTCGGAGAGAAACCGCTTCTGCGCTTCGACGGCGGCGCGCAGGCGCTCGATCAGGCCGTTCATGCTTTCGACCAGAGGCGCCACTTCGACCGGAATTCCGGTGAGGGGAATGGCTGCGGCCGCTACCGCACTTCGATTGGCGATATCTCGCGCCAAGGTGTCCAACCGTCCAAGCATCCGGTTCAGCGCCCAGCCGACGACGAGCCAGGACAGCGGTATGACGATCAGGATCGGCGCCGCGGCCCCCACGGCGGCGCTTCGGGCAAACTCCTGACGAACCTTGTCGCGCTGCGCGACCAGCACGGTCCAGGTGTCGTTGTCCGTTGAATAAACCCGCCAAGGTTCGCCGGCGATGACGACATTTTCAAAGCCAGGTTTCCTCGGCCGCGCGATATTGAGACCGCGAAGCGTGGTATGGACAACGACGCCACCCTTCCAGATCGTTACCGCAATCTGATCTTCCGGATCCTGATCGCTGGCCGGCGGCGCGTCAGCATCGGGAAGACCCAAACCGGCGTTGAGTGCAACCTGGCGTAGCTGCCCGTCAAGAAAATCAGCGGCTTCGTCACGCGCAAGCTTGTAGGCGAGCAACATCGCGGCGGCGCCGACCAAGGTCAGAAGAACGGTCATCGAGACAAGGGTTGCTCGCCGGAGCGATACCGTCGTCATGATTTTTGTACCATCCAGCCCGCCCCCCTCACATTGAAGATGATGTCCTTCCCAAACTTGCGCCGTATCGAGTAGATCAGGGCATCGACCGCGTTGCTTTCCACCTCTTCTCCCCAGCCGTAAATACGCTCCTCCACCTGCGCGCGGGAAAGAATACGACCCGGGCGCTCCATCAAGGCGTGCATCAAAGCGTACTCGCGGGCAGGCAATACCTGCACGATGTCGGCATGCGACAACTCATGGGTCTCGGTGTTGAGCTCAATCGTGCCCGTCACCAGATAGGATGTCGCGCTGCCCGCCCGACGGCGAAGGACCGCGCGCATTCTGGCGAGCAACTCCCGTGTCTCGAACGGTTTGACGAGATAGTCGTCCGCGCCGAGATCGAGCCCGGCCACCCGAGAATCAAGCCCTTCGCGCGCCGTGATGATCAGCACAGGTGTATCGAACCCCCGGCTCCGCGCCGCCTTCAAAAGATCGAGACCTTCAACGCCAGGCAGCCCGAGGTCGAGCAGCACAATCGCATGTCCGCCATCGGCGAGCGCGGCTTCCGCCTCTCCGCCGGCGCGCACCCAATCTACCGACATGCCTTCCTCCGCAAGCGTCCGGGAAAGGCCCTCGCCGATCATCGCGTCGTCTTCCAAGAGCAGAACGCGCATCGCCAATTCACTCACATCCCGGGGCAAAAGGCCACGCTACTTAGGGAAACCGCCGCGCCCACTCGATGGCTTTTCCATTACAATAGAATGGTGCCAATCTTCGGTCCAAGACTTGTGCGCGAACAGGACGTGGTTCATTCGCTCGGACGTCGCTTTATCCTGACGCCCTTGACAGTCTCATCTTACAAACCATGAGGTCGATTGAATCGAGCCCATTTAGAACGTCCATCGGACCTTTCACAGCTTTAATCTTTGCGTAGCATTTCTTGCTCTTATCAACATCTTAAAACTTTTTGCGCTCAGCGCATTCCCGACGCTTACGGTACAGCACTGTCGAACCGATGGCAGCGCAGCTCTGCGGATTTCCGCCAGCTCTTGAGTGTGCCCTAGAGCTGGCGATCAATTTGTGTCGTCGCCAACGCGCGGCGTTTATGGGAGACACGTCTCTGACGGATAGTCATTGTATATGGCCTGCATCAGCGCAGAGCCGCGAGACGAGACGACATAGAGGTTTTCGCTTGCTTCGATATTCAGTGCAGGCGCACAAACATCACGCTCGGATCAATTGCAATGTCATTGAGTACGGTTATGTTCTTCGGAAAGTGCTGAATTGGAATCGCTGCGTTGCACCGCGCGGCGTGATATGTTCATGCGGCTGGGTGGCGATTAATTCAAATTCCGGTCCAATCTCTTCTGACAGACCTGCCGCATCATAACGAATGACTGGTAAACCACTGCATCGCTCCGGGCCGTCTAGAGCAAACGTTCCAATGATAATGTGGCCGCCTGATCTGAGTGCCGTTTTGAGTCGGCGCGTGTAGGCGATGCGATCGGCAGCCTCCGTGAGAAAATGAAACGCTGCGCGATCGTGCCAAATATCGTAATTTTCTGACGGCTCCCATTTTGTCACATCCACCGTCACCCATTCGAGCACTGTTACACGCTCGAACCCGTTGGCAATCAGACCATCAACAACACGTGACGCACCTCCTCCGATATCCACGATGGCTGAGGCCGAAGTTACTCCAGCGAGCTTAATCAGTTCGAGCGATAGAGCCGGGTTCTCCTGAAACCAGCTACCCGCATTCTCACCCTTGCTGGTATAGACTTCATCCCAATGCGCTTGACGATTCTCGTCGCTCATGAAAACTCCCATTCATCACCGGTGATGTAAGGTTGACCCAAAATGGTTACGCCCCCGATACTCGACAATAAGCACGCCTCGTCGCCGTCAGTATTCGTACCTTCGACGCTGCTGCGCGAGGCAAGACGCCAAAAGAATATAGCAGCGGTTCAGGTGCCCTCGGTATGTCTACTGGACCCCGATGGAGACCTCGTGCGTGTCCTACGCGAGACGGGGCGAGCCAAGCCATTTGCAGGTTGGCCCTGTTACCATACCGAGCTCGACACATTCCTGCTTGCGGGGCAGCAGGTAGGAATTATTGGCCGCGTTGTGGGAGCCCCATTCGCGGTGCTCGTGGCAGAAGAATTGTTCGCAAGTGGTTGCCGTTTGCTAGTGAGCCTAACGTCGGCGGGCCAGATCCTGCCATCAAAAACTCCGCCGTATTTTGTCATTATTGATCGAGCGCTCCGCGATGAGGGAACGAGCTATCACTATGCGACCCCTTCTGAATTTGCAGAGGCCGATCCGCAGATGGTGAAAGTGGCGGCCGATGCGATACTCGAAACAACGCTGCAGGCGGTCGTTGGCTCAAGCTGGACGACGGACGCCCCGTTTCGCGAAACCGCTGAAGCTATTGAAGCTGCACGCGAGAAGGGGATCCTTGCCGTCGAGATGGAGGCCGCAGCGCTTTACACTTTCGCCCGGATTGCGGGTGTTCGGCTGCTATGTTTGGCCCATGTCACTAATACTATGGGACAGACTGACGATGACTTCGAAAAGGGAGAGGCTGATGGCACGCGTGACGCGCTCAATATGCTGGGCGCGGTTGTAGGCGCCTTGCTCGCGTATTGAGTTTCAAAATTTCTCGAAGTGATCTTTAGATTCTTTAATCGACCCGTTCCTGGTGTCAGGAATATCGCCGTTCTGCATCGCTTCGTGCGTCTACTGTCAATGTCGCTTAGCTCAATCGAAGCACATCAAATCTTCGGCGACTTTGGTAGGTCCATCGTAATGTTGTCGTATGATGGCAAGATTTTCCTGTAGCGGGCCAAGGCTGCGCGCCATGTTGTGCGACAATACGAGTTGAGCCACGCCGCTCTTGGCGGCGAGTAATCCGATTTCACTCGGCCTCGCATGCAACTGACGCGAAACCGGGTCCGCCATTTCTGGCACAGCGTGATCCATTACGAGGATGTCTGCACCCTTGATCATGGCGGCGAAAGCGGAATTGTCGCCATTCTGGTCACCGGCGAAGGCAATGCGGCGACCGCGGACCTCGACCAAATAACCAAGTGCGGGGACCGGGCCATGTTTGACGCCGATGGCCGTCAATTTGAACCGGTCGTTTCCAAAGGCAGCTTTTGGCGTCGCCGCGGCGGCATTCATTTCGATGATATCAGCGCGAACCATCCCTCCGCTCCCGTCGAGATAACCCGACAGATATCGGAACGCCCCTCGTTTTGGATCGAACAGCGCGCGCATAAATTCCTTCATGCCGGGAAATGCACTGCCGCCGCTGGGGCCGACGATCGGTAACGGGCGCTGCCGCTCACCGAAAAAGCCGCTCTTGAGCAGTGCCGGAAGGTCGGAGACGTGATCGGCATGCAGATGCGTGATGGCGATGGCATCGAGCGACTCGAACTTTGCTTTGGCCTCGCCGAAACGCAGGAAAACGCCTCCCCCAGCATCGACCAGAAGCCGCGCTTCGCCATCCACCCACAACAGATACCCTGAACTCGCCCGGGCGTCGTTTGAGTCCGGGCCGCCCGAGCCGAGAACCTGAACAGCGACAGGTGCGGAACACGCGGCGAAGGCTTTGAGCGGAACTGCCAGCGCTAGAATTGTGGCGACGGCCGCCAGGCGCCGCCGCCATCGCGAGCCCGACTGACGCCGCCTCCTGCGTTCCGTTGCCGATCGGCACGCCGCGGCAACTGCGCCGCTCATCAATAAGTCGCGGCGAGATAGTCCACGATTTTGCCAACGTCGGCATCTTCAATCGGCGCGCCGTAGACCTTTATCATTTTTGTCACCTCCGCCTGCCAAAAATCCTTCTTGAACTTTGGACCCTGCGGTTGGGTCTTAACGTAGTCAGCGGAGTGGCAGGCCGTGCAGTTGTTCTGGACAACTTCTAGGTTGGGACCAGGCTTAAACGCCGCAGTCTCATCGGGAAGCTTGTAAGATACGGGCTTGGCGCTGACCACAGCAAGACCGGAACCGGCAACGGCGAGTGCAACGACGCCTGCGAACGTGAGTGCTAATCGCTTCATGGTCATCATCCTCAAGCCGCCGTGACGCGGACGGTCTCGACCACGTTGCGCAGATAGCCCGCTGGATTCCAGAGCGCTTCCATCGGTTGCGTCTTGCCGTCGTTGCTGGTTGCACGAACCTTTAACTCATGCGCTCCTGCGGCCAATTTCACCGGCAACCGCCATTCGCGGAATGAGTATTTGCCAAGGTCCTTGTCCAGCGTTCCCGTTGTCCATGTCTTGCCTCCGTCGATCGAGACTTCCACCATCTTGATGCCCGTGCCGCCGTCGAACGCGATACCCTTCAGCGGCGTTTCCGCGCCAGCTTTTACCTTGGCTCCATCGGCGACATTCGTGATGAACGATCGCACCGTGAACTTGTTGATGGGGATCGTCGCCTTCGGCGCCGTGCCAGGCTCGACACAACCGCAGTCGGTATCGGGGATGCGATAAGCGGTCTTCATCCAGAAGCCGTCGAACACGTTATCGACGACGTTAATTTCGTTGAGGTGCTTGACCCAATAGGTGCCGTAGTATCCCGGCACGATCAGCCGCAGCGGAAATCCATTTAGTACAGGCAAATCCTGGCCGTTCATGGCATAGGCCAGCATCACCTCGCCGTCGCGGGCATGGTCAATCTCGAGCGCCTTGGCAAAGTCCGGGGTCTTGTCGCTCACAGGCCCATCCATGCCGCCGAACACGACTTGCTTGGCGCCTGACTGGACACCGGCCTTGTCGAGCACCGTCTTGAGCGGTACGCCTTTCCAGCGCGCATTGCCCATGGCCCCATTACCAAGCTGACCACCGGCGACGCGCGGGTTGAAAAACCCGCGGCTGTTGCCGGAGCATTGATTGACCGCAATCAATTCCATCGCCGGCATTTTTTTGATGTCGGCAAGCGACAGCTTCATTGGCTTGTCGATCTTGCCCTTGATATCGACGGAAAATTTGTCGGGATCGATATCCAGCGGCACATCGGCCAGGTGGTACCGCACGAAGAACGCGTCGTTCGGCGTGATGATATTTTCATTGAACACGGAAAACGGTGTTTCAAGCTGGGGCGGCCGGCTGGTGAGGCCGATCATCGTGCGCTTCTGAGGATATTTGACGAGCGGCCGCTCGCCATTCTCGAACGGCAGCGTCACAGTTTCGGCTGCGAAGCTTGCGAGCGACGATCCACCGATCATGCCGCTTCCGGCCAGCAAAGCCGCTCCGCCCTTGAGGGCGGTCCTTCGGTTCATCATTAGTCTCTCCCAGGGGACATATTCCCGCCAAGGAGATGAAACGCATCACTGGCCCAATTTATTCCAAAGTTTTTTGCCTAGACCCGACAGGCGGTTCCGGTCCGTGTTACATTCCGCAATGCGGTACGAATGCCGTCATCGACGATCTGGCCGGGGTCGACAAGCCGTGCGACAGCTTCGGCAAGACGATCAATACGGGTGGGGTCCATTCCCTTGGCTATCAAAGCGTAGCCCGCCACCCGATCGCGCCACGCACGCACGCGAAAATCTCCCGCATCGAGCGACTTCGGCGCCGACTCAAGGCCTGCTGGCGGAGTACCGATCCAGAAGCCGACCATGCAGCCATGCGGGCCGCGATAGCCCAGGAACGCTGTCTCGCCGCCGATTGATGAGGGCATCTGTGCGACGTAAACCAGCTTGAGTTGGGCATCGGAAAGGTCCAGCGGACGGGCCGCTGCGGCAGCGTCAATTGTCACGATGGTTCGATCGTCGGGATTATTCCGCGAAGCGGATGCAAGCCATTGCTGTTGCGCGGCCAACGCGCCGTCCAGCCAGGCTTGAGCCGCTTTCGGAGCAGGGTGAGAATGGATCAACAGACCGGCAGCCAAGACCGCGACAAGGCTCGCAGCGGCGGCGTAGATGCGCCACGCCGCAAACCGGCGGCCCTGCAATCCGATTGGAAGCGGAGGCAGTTGACCTGCGGAAAATTCAAGCTGGTGCACGCTCGCTTTCAATTTCGACAACGTTGCGACCCGCGCCGCTAGCGTTGCGTCTTGTGCAACGGCCGCAGCCACCTTTGCCGACATGAAACGGTCGAGTTCGCCGTCCACATAAGCGTTCAGCAAGTCCCAGCTCATCTCGATATCATCTGTCGTCATTTCTGCTGGCTTCGCAACGACCGCATCGGCCTCAAGTTATCTTCTGCAACGATTTCCAGTAATGCTAACCGCGCGCGACTCAAACGGCTCATGACAGTCCCGACAGGGATATCGAGCACCGTAGAAACATCGGCATACTGGAAACCCCAGATATCGACCAGTTCAATAATTTCACGGTAGGCCGGATCGATCTTACCCAGCCCTTGCCTAATGGTGATCTCCGCAATCACCCGATCGTCATATCCCCATCCTCCGTTTTGGAATTCGTCAGCGAACGCGTCATCGGCGCGGACCTTCTTACGCCGGTATTGGTCTATCGAGGCATTTCTGACAATTTTGAAAAGCCAGGCGCGAGCGGCTTCAGGGTCATCCGGAGCATTTTTGCTTGCGAGAGCATTAAGCGCGCTCTGCTGAATCAAATCGCGTGCGTTGTCGGTATCGCCGGTCAAACTCACGCATAGCCGAACAAACGGCTCCACCAGCTCAAGAGCGGCTTCCACGGTGCGTCTCGACTTGCGCATGCCGGCCAGCCTAATGAACTTTCGCCACCTTGCCAAATGGCCGGCGTGTCGCCTTCATCCTTCTGCCAAGCAGAAATCTCCAATGTTACCTGACGTTTAATCACGATGTTTTCATCCTGGCCTAAACGCTATCCGTCATTCGCCAGAGCGGTGTTGTGCGGAGGCTGATACATTGCACTCCGGCAAGCGGATCAGTGGATCCGAGAGTGCCAACGCAAGGAGGGTTCGACGTGATATCGAAAAGCATGGTTATCGCAGCAGGCCTGATAGCAATATCGTCTACGTTCGCCTTCGCAGACGATGGTTTGATCACAAAGCCAAGCAAATACTCCGTCAAAGACACTATCGAGAAGTTTGAAGCCGCCATCAAGGCGAAGGCTGCGGGAGGATGGGTTATCTTCAGTCGCATCGACCACGCCGCCGCGGCAAAGGAAGCCGGATTGGAAATGCGTCCGCGAACCGTCATCGTTTTCGGCAATCCAAAAGCTGGAACGCCTCCGATGACCAAGAGCGCCACGCTCGCCATTGACCTGCCGATGAAGGCGTTGGTCTGGCAAGACGATCAGGACAAGGTCTGGCTGACGTATAATTCCAGCGAGTACGGCGCAAAGGTGATCTCTCCTCGCCATGGTCTCGCCGTTCCGGAGGAAGCCGCCAAGAGACTCGAGAAATTCCTTGCCGAGGCCAGCGACCAGAGCACGCAATAACAAATTGATTCCGCTTCTTTCCGGACATTGCTTTGAATCGCCGGCCCACAAGCTTACGATGCGGGCGACGACAGCGCTTCCAAAATTGGACAAGGAACGGACTCGCCCGGCGCGCAGGCTTTCGCCAACGCCGCCAGCGCTTTTTCCAGCTTTTTGAGACTCCCAATTTTCCCGCGTACATCGTCCAGATGACGCGCGGTCAATTCTTTTGCAGCGGTCGTACACATCGTGCCGCTGTCCGCCAACTGCAGCAATTTCCGTATATCGTTCAGAGAAAAGCCAAGCTCGCGGCTGCGCCGGACGAATGAAAGCCGCTGTACGTGCTGCTGTTCATAAGCTCGATGCCCCCCTCTTGTGCGGGGTGGGACAGCGATAAGCCCTTCGCGCTCGTAGTAGCGGATCGTTTCAATGTTGGTGCCAGTTTCTCCGGCGAGACCACCGATCAACATCGGTCCAGCAGACTTTTTGCTCATTCCTCAAAATCCCCTTGTATCTGTAGTTGCTACAGGTTCTAGGATAACATCGAGTCAAAACCTAGTGGCTCGACAAGGAGAAAAAAATGATCGTTCGGTTGATGACAGCAGTTTTCGCTCTCGCTGTCTTTGGCGGTACAGTGGCCGCTGCTTGCCCATTGTGTCCGTAACTCAAGAAGGAGGCCGCCTTTACAGGCGGCCTTCGTTTCATTCCAGCATGATAAGGAATCCACGGACTTCGCTTGGCTGACATTGCATGCCTGTGGGCGTAACTACGATCGCTCGACAGACGCTTCTCTATCCGCCGACTCCGCACCACACAGCGAGCATCACGATAATGGTTCCACCCATCGAAAGAATCACGGGCAACGCAGCGATCTGCAGCAGAGCTTCACGGCCGGTGATCCTGCCGGTTGCCGTATCAACCGGACCTCTGACAAAGGCGCCAAACGACCGCGTCATAGATCGTTCCGGCGTCATGTTGCGAGAATACCATCCGCCTCCTGCCAGCAGGCCGATGAGCATCACATTGATGAATCCAACCATGACGATCGAGACAGCGGCTTCGCGGTCTCCAGCAAAGCCAATCCAGGCTGCTATCACGAACCAGGCAAAAGCTCCGATTGAAATCCAGATTGCAGCTGGATGAACAGCGGTCGATTGCTTCAGAAGCGGCTGGGTTAGCGGGATCCTGGCAACCGACGTTGATCGCCGCGCGACTGGAAGGGAATTCGCTTGAAACGCACCTTTGGGTGCTTGTAACGCTACTTGTGCCATCATCTGGCTCCTTATCGTTCACAGCTTCGATGGGGCATGTCGCCTTCCACCGTTCGTTATAATGAACGTAAGCAGAGCCAATCCATTGATCCAATTCATTGTTCGTGTGCTTCCAATCGACAGCTACGATCAATGAGTCCGACCTGTCATGGTCGTGCCGCGTTTCTAGCAGCACGACCATGGAATGAAAGAGCGCCGAAGATTTCAAGGCATTTGAACTTGTACAGCAGCGCTGAGTGACCTGACGGATATTTTGGACCAGCGGGATGGAGATTACTGCATCGCCGCGTTCCGTTCCAGATGCAGTATTTCCGGCGATGACGTTTGCGGTGCGGGCGGTCGATAATGCAACGATGAGTGCGGTCGGATCGTGTTATAGTGCTTGCGCCATTGCTCGATGACGACGGTGGCCTCCTTTAAGCTGTAGAAGATTTCTCCGTTGAGGCATTCATCTCGCAGCTTGCCGTTGAAGCTTTCGCAGTAACCGTTTTCCCAGGGGCTGCTAGGTTCGATGTAGAGCGTTTTTACTCCCAGCCCTGCAAACCAACTGCGCACGATCTTGGCCGTCATCTCCGCGCCGTTGTCCGACCGGATGTGGTCGGGGACACCGCGTTCGAGCATCACATCGGCCATCGTGTCGATGACGCCAAAGCTGTTGATCCGGCGCGCCACTCGGATGGCCAGGCACTCGCGGGTGAACTCATCAATCAGGGTCATCAGCCGGACCTTGCGGCCGTCGTGGGTCTGAGCCTCAACGAAGTCATAGCTCCAGACATGGTTGCGATGCTGTGGTCGCAGCCGGATGCAGGATCCGTCGTTGAGCCACAGCCGGCCCCGCGGCTTTTGCTTCCTGGGTACTTTAAGCCCCTCCCGGCGCCAGATCCGTTGAACCCGATCACACCCGACCTGCCAGCCGGCGTCGACAAGCAGGGATGTGATCCGGCGATAGCCATATCGTCCGTATTGGGAGGCTAAGGAGACAATCGCTCTCGTCAGCGCATCTTCATCAGCACGGACAATGGTGGTGTATCGCTGCGTCCCGCGGTACTGGCCGACGATCCGACAGGCATGGCGCTCCGAGAGCCTGTACTTCTCCCGGATGGCTTCTACCGCCTGTCGGCGCCGTTCAGGGCTTACAAGTTTCCCGAGGCAACGTCCTTGAGCACCTGTTTCTCAAGCGATAGATCGGCGACCAGCCGCTTGAGGCGCACGTTCTCGCGCTCGAGATCCTTCATCCGCCTGGCCTGATCAAGCTCCAGCCCACCGTATTCCTTCCGCCAGCGGTAGTAGCTCTGCTGCGAAATCCCGGCTTCCCGACACGCTACCGGCGCTCCTTTGCCCTGCGACATCAACACTTCGATCTGACGGAGTACCACTACGATTTGCTCCGCGCTGAATCTCTTCTTCGGCATAACCAAAGCTCCTTTCCAAGCTCATTTTCTCACAAAGCTTGGTCCAAAAAACCCAGGTCAGGTCACCGGCCATTGATCTCTGTCGCTTCAGTAATCGCTTTTGATTCCACCGTCACAACGCCAACCATGGGCGGTCCTCCCGCACCTGTTTGCGCCGACACTGGCACGGCCAGAAATGTGCTGGCGATGGCGATTAGACGAAGGATGGGCGACATCAGGCATGATCCAGCATGAATTACGAGATTCAGGTAGACCTATATACATACGAACCGTATGTTTGTAAATTAAAATGATAAGGAGACCGAATAGATGCGTCGAACCAAGGAGCAAGGCCGAAACCCGGCAGACGATCCTGAAAGTGGCGGAGGAGCTTTTTCTGGAAAAAGGCTACGAGAACGTGTCGCTCGACGAGATCGCCGGCGCGGCGGCCGTCACGCGCGGCGCCGTCCACTGGCACTTCCGAAACAAGCAGGGATTGTTGTTTGCGATCCGCGACGAGATGCGCCTCCCCATGCAGGATCTAGCGGAGCGGTTAGCGGCGGACACCACCCTCGCGCCGCTGACAGCGCTTGGCGATGTGATATCGAGTACATTTTCTTACTTGCAGGCGGACCCGCGACAAAGGCGGATTCTCAAGGTGCTTTTGCAGGTCGATTGGGCCTCTTCAGAGGATGATCCCGATAGCGGAAAGACTTTTCAGCATCAGTTTCGGGGTTCGCTCATCAAGATATTCGAAGCCGCGGAGAGAAATGAAGCTCTGCCCGCTCCCTGGACGCCGAAATCTGCTGCCATAGCGTTCAGCGCGATGTTGAACGGGCTGATCAACGAATGGGCTCGCGGACAAACCGATTTCGAGCTCGTGCCGGATGCAACCGCAATCGTGCGAACGGTCCTCGATGCATGGAGCACGCTCGCAAGATCTGCCTCAACCGTCGCATCCTAACCTGCGCCGAGCGTGGCGTAAAAGCTGGTAAGGCCGGTGACGAGACAGTGCGGCAGCCATGGGGCCATCTCATCAGAATCTTCGTATTCTGAAATGACCGGCTGCACACCGGAGGCTGTGGTGCCTCCGCGGATCGTGTTGGAATTTGGCGGAGCGGCCCCCGGCGGAATGAGATTATCGTTTCATGCGGCGAGGTAAATCTTCTTAGCGAGTTGCTTGGTAGCAAGCGTCCGCCACCCGTCGATCTTCCGCATTGAGATTTGGCCGGACGCCATCAGGGGCCAGAACAGCATGGCGGCGATTTCGGCCGAAGGCAGCACGGTTCTGCGTCTTGATCCGCCTTTTGAACTCTTCGTGCAGACGCTCGATCGCGTTGTCCGGGCGCTTTTCCACTGGCTCAGCGGCAGACGGGTGAAGCTGAAGAGGCGGTCGCCGGCCTCAAGGCTATCGGCGACGGCCCTGTGCCGGAACCTCCACTTGCGGACGAACGCCTTGCGCCCCTCGCGCTGTGCGTTCTGGCTGCTGAAAAATGGGTCTTGAAGGGCGATTTTCCTGATGCGCGCGGCGAGGTGAGCCAATCGATGGGGCGTAGAGGCCCTGCCTGCGTAGTTTTCGCTGTGGTTTCGTCTCATGTTTGAGAGCTATGCGGGATTTTCGGTGACGGGGTGAATCAAGCGGCGGATTTCTTTTCGGACGCGACTTCGATTCCGTCGCGGAATGTTACACCGTTGACGACCTTAGAGTCGGACTCGAAACGACGTGAACGAGATCAAGGTCTTGCCAGCCGCCGTGTGATGGTTCGGATGTGGGCGACGAGCACCCACGCGGTTGCGCTTGCGATGGTCGCCTCAAAATCCTTGGCGAGCCTGCGGCATCGACCAAGCCACGCGAATGTACGCTCGACGACCCACCTGCGCGGTAGAACCTCGAAGCCCTCAGCATGGTCGGATCGCTTGATGATCGCGAGCGTCAATTTTCCGATCTTTGCGAGAGCATTCCGCATCTTGTCCCCCGCATAACCACCATCGGCGAAGACGTGCCGCAGCCACGGATAGAGCCGGCGGATCGAAGCCAGTACGCGGGGGCCACCATCACGGTCCTGGACATCGGCTGGATGCACGAGGAGACCAACCAGATTGCCTTGCGTGTCGGTTACAATGTGGCGTTTGCGCCCCTTGATCTTTTTGCCGGCGTCGTAGCCGCGCGGGCCGCCGCTTTCCGTGGTTTTCACCGATTGGCTGTCGATGACGCCCGCCGTCGGGCTCGCCTCACGTCCAGCATGCTCGCGTGCCGCCATCACTAGCGTGTAGTTGATCGAGCTGAACCTGCCCTCGCGCGACCATCCATAGAAATAGCCCTGAACGGTCGAGTACGGTGGGAAGTCCTTGGGCAACTGACGCCATTGGCACCCTGTCGAGACCATGTACAGGATCGCATTCACCACGGCTCGCAAGTCCGTCTCACGCGGCCTCCCAATGCGGGATGGGGAAGGTATCAAAGGCTTCAGCAATCCCCACTCCGCATCCGTCAGATCGCTTGCATAATGCAGTCCCTCACGGCGATATTGTCGCCGGGTGATTTCAGTCCAGGCCATCGTGCTCTCCCTCGAATCTTCGCAAATCCGAAGGAATCATAAGCCACTGAAATCACTCAACCCTTTTTCAGTCAGCCTCTCATCGCAGATATGCTTTGTGAATGATTGCCGAGTAAGGCTCGCCGCTTTACGCAACGTCTGTTTTCAGCCCGAACGCCGGGATTTTGCGAATCCGGCTTTGCAGGGCAAGTTCGAATTGCTCCCATCCCAGCAGCGACCTTGCTGCCTTTATCTGCTGCGTGATCACGAGCATTTTTCCGCCCCCTTGGAAGCCGTTTCAGAAGCGGAGATTCGCTTGAGGCGAAAACCGCCAGGAGGAGCCGTTGCATATCCATGACGAATCATGCGCCGACATCTCTCAGGCGCGGGACTGCACGGGCACAAGCGCTCCCGCGGCACAACTCCGATGGACCCTTAAGGAGAATTCAATTGGCCGCTTGCACGCGCTTTTCGGCCTCGCGAGACTGCATGCGAAAGTGCTTCGGCGAGCAGCGTCAAAGCGATAAACTGATGCTGAGTGGTCATTGCGCCGACAGCAAACGCGCCTCTCACGGCCGTCGCCTGCCGCTCAGACTTATCTAGACCAATCGGCGCAGCGATACCGTTCGCCGTTGGATTCGCTCGGTTGCAGTCATGGCTTTGTGAATCAGTCATCACGCTGGCGACTCCTCGGTAAGTGTCCTATTCCGGCAACCTCTTTGCGGGTTGTTTTACGTCGCTTAAAGTCCACATCTCAAACGCAAGGGCCGGGGTTGACTGGAAGACTCATGCGAATCGTCGCGCCCTTCAGGCGACAGCAGGCGAGAACGTTGATGCTGGGTTTTGTTTCGGGTTCGGTGGAATGTCTACTTAAACAAGCCCCTCCCCTACCCTCGCTCATACTCCCGATGTGGATGAACAGATGAACATCATCAGCGGCTCGTTCTGGGCATGGGCATGACCGTTGATACAACACCAATGCGTTGCAATGATCACGCCCAGCATCACGGCGCCTGTCGCACCCACCATCTTCTTCAGCCAGCCGACTTTCTTCTTTTCCGCGGAAGCCTCATCCGCGGTTTCGACCGGACCGCCGACGATGCCGCTGAACTTCTCGAAGAACTCCCCTGCAAGCTTCGTGGCCGTCGCATCGATCAATCGCCCGCCGAGTTGCGCGAGCTTGCCGCCGATCTCGGCCTTCACGGTGTAATGAAGGATGGTTGCGTCACCATCGGCCTCCAGCTTGACCGCGGCGCTGCCTTTGGCAAAGCCGGCCATGCCTCCGGAGCCTTCACCGGTGATAGTGTAACCGTTCGGCGGATCGAAGTCGGACAAGGTCACCTTGCCGGTGAACGAAGCCTTCACGGGACCGACGCGCAGCGTGACCTTGGCGTTCATTTCATTGTCGGATGTCTTCTCGATGGACTCGCATCCGGGGATGCACTGCTTGAGCACATCGACGTCGTTGAGCGCGGCATAGACTAACTCGCGTGAAGCTTCGATGCGTTGCGAACCGTTCATATCCATCAGACATGTCCTTCTTCCTGTTGTTCCGCCCGCCGTTGTCCACGGCGGCGCACCTCGACCATCTCCGCAACGATCGACAATGCAATTTCATCCGGCGTGATCGCGCCGAGATCGAGTCCGGCCGGGGCCCGCAGAGTCTCCAGTTGCAAGGGCGGCACGCCCGCGGCAGCCAGTTCGTCCTTCAGCACGGCCGCCTTCTTGCGCGATCCGACGAAGGCGACATAGGTTGACTGAGCGGCCAAAGCCGATTTCAACGCTGCCGTATCACCACGCCCCTGAGTCGACACAACGACATATCGGTTGCCGCCGCTGTCCGCAGGGATCTCATAACCATCCACAAGCCGATCGGTATCGCCGAACAGCGCATGATCCGCGGCTGGGGCGCACACTGATACGAAGAATCCCATGCGCTGGGCGATGGCCGCGATCGCCACCGCCACAGGCGATGCGCCGCAGACATAAAGCTGCGGACGCGGCAGGATCGGTTCGACAAAAATATCCATGGTGCCGTGGCTCGGACACATGTTGTTGGCGTAGAGGACGCCGTCGTGTGATTCACCGGCTTTCAGTCCGTGTTCTTCCAGCACATCCTTCGGCTGCACGCTGATGAGGCGCGGCTGGCCGTCCGAGAGCGACTGCCGCGCCGCCTTCAGCACATTGGCACGTGCGCAACCCCCACCGATCCATCCGGCGGTCATGGTGCCGTCTCTGAGGATGACGGCCTTCGCGCCCGCCTTCGCTGCGGTCAGCGATACCGTGCGCACCACAGTGGCCAGCGCGAACGGCTCGCCGCGGGCTTTCATGTCGTTGACGATGTCGAGGACATCGGGTGCGAGCGTCATGATCTCATATCCTTGCCAGATAAGGTTCGAGCGCCTGCAGACTTTCGAGATTGTGCGCCGGAGCGAACAGATCGACATGGGGCAGCGCCGCCTTCATGCCGGCCGCCTCCGGCGCATAATCGCGCCAGCCGATCATCGGATTGAGCCAGGCGATGCGGCGGCAGCGTCGGCGCAGCGCCGCCATCTCACGGCCCAGTTGCTCGGCCGGTCCGGTGTCATAACCGTCGGACACGATCATGACGCAGGTGCGCGCATGAATCGCACGCTTCGCGTGCCAGCGGTTGAATGTGCCAAGCGACTCGCCGATCCGTGTCCCGCCGCCGACGCCCTGGGCCAGGATCGACATGCGCTCCACCGCCCGCGTCGCATCGCGCTCGCGCAGCGCCGGTGAGATGTGAATCAGCCGCGTATGAAATACGAAGGCTTCCGCTTCGCGGAACGTGTCAAGAATGCCGTGCATGAAGCGCAGGAACACCGCCGAATACACGCTCATGGAACCCGAGGCGTCGAGGAGCACGACGAGGCGCAGCGGCTTGTTCTTGCGCTGGCGCCAGACCAGTTCCATCGGCGTGCCGCCATGCGCGATGCTCTTGTGGATCGTGCGCCGCAGGTCGATGCGCCGGCCCGCGCGGCGTGCCTGCTCGCGCCGGGTCAGCCGCACGCGCATCGCCTTTGCCAACCTGGCCGCAACGGCATGAGCCTCCGCAAGATCGGATGGATTGGCGAGATGACGGAAATCGGCTTTGGCAAGCGAATCAGACCGCGAGGCTCCTTCGCGTAGACCGGGGCTGTTCTCGTTGGTCTCGTCATCACCACCGGGACGCCTTTGCACGCTATCCGGTGCGCCGTCCGGATTGCCCGGCCGATCGCCGCTCTTCGTGCTGTCGAAACCCGGCGGGGTCTTCTGCAGCACGCCGGACATGCGCGTGGCGGATTTCATGCCGCGCCCCAGCCAGAACGCATCAAATATCTCGTCGAATTTCTCCCAGTCCGCCTTGTTGCTGCACAACAGCGCGCGCAGCGCTGGACGCAACCGCGATGGCGATGACGAATCCGGACCGGCAAGCACCGTGAGCGCGTCACTTGTCTCGGCGAGCCCGACAATAAAAGCGTTGTCGCGCAGCACGCGGACGAAATCGCCGAGCTTGCGGCGCGCGCCTGCGCCCGCCGGAGCAGCAATCGTCTCGCGAATGGCCGCACTTCCTGCCATATCAGGCCACCTTGCCCAGCAGCCGGTCGGACACCTCACGCGTCATGCGCGACTTGTCCTCTGCCGTCTTGATCAGGCACATCATGGTTTCGAACACGACTTCCGGTTCCGCGCGCAGATCGTCGATGCCAAGCCCGGCCAGAGCGGCTGCCCAGTCGAGTGTTTCGGCAACGCCGGGGCTCTTTCGCAAATCCTCCTTGCGGATGGCCTCGACCATGCGCGCGATCTGCAACGCCAGATCCACGTCGATGTCGGGCATGCGCGCGGTGATGATACGCGCCTCGCGTTCGACGTCGGGAAAATCGACGTAATGATAGAGACAGCGGCGGCGCAGCGCGTCGGAGAGTTCGCGCGTTCCGTTGGACGTCAGCACGACATGCGGGATCGTGGTGGCGCGGATGGTTCCAAGCTCGGGGATGGACACCTGGAAATCCGACAGCAATTCCAGCAGGAACGCCTCGAATTCCTCGTCAGCGCGATCGACCTCATCGATCAGCAGCACAGGCGATTTCGGCTGACGGATGGACGACAGCAGCGGACGTTCAAGCAGGAATTTTTCCGAGAAGATATGATCTTCGACGACATCGGCAGCGTCAGCATGGGTTTCGCGCGCCTTGATCGCCAGCAACTGGCGCTGATAGTTCCACTCGTAGAGCGCCGCGTTCTGATCAAGTCCTTCATAGCATTGCAGGCGAATGAGGCGCGCGTCATTCGCCCGAGCCAAAGCCAGCGCAACCTCGGTCTTCCCGACGCCCGCCTCGCCTTCCAGCAATAGCGGGCGCGACAGGTGCTCCATCAGCCAGACGGCCGTCGCAAGATCACGATCCGGAATATAGCCTGCGGCGGCCAGCCGATCTGCGATTCGATCGCGTGGAATATGATGACGCATAAGCATTTCCAACTCGCCCGGCCCATTGCCGGTGCAGTCCCTGCTTCAAGTCCGGTGCGATCAGAGAGCCGACGAGCAGCCGGCACCCGAAATCTCACCACACGTTCCGGACATGCCGGGCGGAGCAGAGTTTGCTTCGCCCGGACCTGTCTTAAACATGCAGGCCCAGTCTTTCGCCGACCTTCCAGAGCCGCCAGGCATCGTGCGGCATCTGGATGTGGCCTGCATTCAGAAACGCAAAGGCATCGTTCACTGCGTTAGAGAAACATGGCACGCCGCCGACATGGGGGCTTTCGCCCACGCCCTTGGCGCCGATCGGGTGATGCGGCGACGGCGTGACGGTGTAGTCCGTTTCCCACTTCGGCGTCTCCACCGCAGTCGGCAGGAAGAAATCCATGAATGACGCGCCCATCACGTTGCCCTGTTCGTCGTAACGGATCTCCTGACCCATCGCGACGGCGAAGGCCTCAGTGAGACCACCGTGGACCTGTCCTTCGATAATCATGGGATTGATGCGCGTGCCGCAATCGTCGAGTGCATAGAAGCGCCGGGTCTTGGCGACGCCGGTATCGACATCGATGTCCATGACGCAGAAATACGCGCCGAACGGATAGGTCATGTTCGGCGGATCGTAATAATTCACCGCCTCAAGACCCGGTTCCAGATTGGGCGGCGGACTGTTGTACGACGCCCAGGCGATTTCCTTCATGGTCTTGAATTTTTCAGGCAGACCCTTCACCCGGAAGCGATCAACGTCCCATTCAAGATCGCCTTCATGCACTTCGAGAAGGTGAGCCGCGATCATCTGCGCCTTGGCCTTGATCTTGCGCGCGGCCACGGCCGTGGCCGCGCCGGCGGTCGGCGTTGAACGCGAGCCATATGTACCAAGACCGTAAGGCGCAGTGTCAGTGTTGCCTTCCTCGATCATGATATCGTCGGCGGGAATGCCGAGTTCGGTGGCAATGATCTGGGCGTAGGTCGTCTCGTGGCCCTGCCCCTGGCTCTTGGTGCCCATGCGGGCGATGATCGAGCCGGTCGGATGGATGCGGATTTCGGCGGAGTCGAACATGGCGACGCCGAGAATGTCGCAATTCTTGGATGGACCGGCGCCGACGATCTCAGTGAAGAAGGAGATGCCGATGCCCATCAACTCGCGGGTTTCGCCACGCTTGAAGGCTTCCTGCTTTTGCTTCTGCTCGGCGCGCAGCGCACGATAGCCGACAGCATCCATCGCCTTTTTCATGGCGAGCGGATAGTTGCCGCTGTCGTATTCCCATCCGAGCGGAGCATGATACGGAAACTGCTCCGGCTGGATGAAGTTCTTGATGCGCAGGTCCGCCGAATCCATGCCGAGCCGCTGCGCCAGCGTCTCGATGGCGCGTTCGATGGCATAGACCGCTTCCGTCACCCGGAATGAGCAACGATAGGCGACGCCACCCGATGCCTTGTTGGTGTAAACGCCGTCTACCGAGAGATACGCCACCGGCATGTCATAGGAGCCGGTGCAGATGTTCATGAAACCTGCCGGCCATTTCGACGGATCGGCGCAAGCGTCGAATGCGCCGTGATCGGCGAGCACATGGCAGCGCATGGCGAGGATCTTGCCGTCCTTGGTGGCGGCGAGTTCAGTCGTCATGTGGTAATCACGCGCAAACGAGGTGGTGGAGAGATTCTCCATCCGGTCCTCGACCCACTTCACCGGCACGCCCAGCACGATGGACGCGACCACCGCGCAGACATAGCCGGAATAGGCGCCAACCTTGTTGCCGAAACCGCCGCCGATATCCGGCGCGATCACGTGGATCTTGTGCTCGGGCAACCCCGAGATCAGCGACACCACTGTGCGAATCACGTGCGGCGCCTGGAAGGTGCCCCACAGCGTCAATTCGCCCTTGATCTTGTCCATCGAGGCGACGCACTGGCAGGTCTCCAGCGGCGACGGATGGACCCGGTGATAGGTAAACATATCCTTGGAGACGACGTCGGCCTTGGCAAAGGCTTCGTCGGTACCGTCCTTGTCGCCGATATCCCAGAAGAAGATGTGGTTGTGATGCTTGCGCGGTCCATGCGCGCCGGTCATCTTGTCCTTGATATCCTCGCGCAGCAGCGGCGCATCAGGCTCTAGTGCCTTAAACGGATCGACCAGAACCGGCAGCGGCTCGTATTCGACCTCGACGAGTTCGATCGCGTCGGCGGCGATGTAACGGTCCTTCGCCACCACGAACGCGACTTCCTGATTCTGGAACAGCACCTTCTCGTCGGCGAGCACGGCTTGCACATCGCCGGCCAGCGTCGGCATGTAGTGAAGATTGAGCGGCTTGAGGTCGGCGGCGGTCAGGACCGCAAGCACGCCCGGCAGCGCCTTGGCTTTCGAGGTGTCGATGCTCTTGATGCGGGCATGGGCGTGGGACGAGCGCACGAAATCCCCGAACAGCATGCCCGGCAGTTTCACGTCGTCGACATAGTTGCCCTTGCCTTGCGTGAAGCGGATGTCTTCGACGCGCTTGCGCTTGCACCCCATGCCCTGGAGTTTTTCGGCGCGCTCGGCGCTGGTGAGTTCGATTGGAGCCTGGACGTTCATTCTGCGGCCTCCTGGAAAGGCACGCCATTGATCTTGGCTGCCGCGTATTGAATTGCCTTCACGATGTTCTGGTAGCCGGTGCAGCGGCAGAGATTCCCTGCGATACCAAACCGGATTTCCTCTTCAGTCGGATTGGGATTTTCCTGCAGCAAGCGATGCGAGCGCATGATCATGCCCGGCGTGCAGTAACCGCACTGCAGGCCGTGCATCATGCGGAAGCCTTCCTGCAACGCGCTCAGCGTGCCGTCTGCGGCCGCCATGCCCTCGACGGTCGTAATCGACGAACCATTGGCCTGAATGGCGAATGTCGTGCAGCTTTTTACCGACATGCCGTCGAGATCGACGGTGCAAGCACCACAATGGCTGGTGTCGCAGCCGATGTGCGCACCAGTGAGATTTTGTTGTTCGCGGATGAAATGGATCAGCAGGGTGCGCGGCTCGACCAGCGCCTCCACCGGCTGCCCGTTGATCGTCAGCTCGATATGGGCTTTCGCCATGTTGGGTCTCTCCCTGAATTTCTAGTTTTTCGCGCGGGACTTCGCCCGCTCGGCGGCGCGGCGCAGCATCACGCCAGCCATCTTGGTGCGGTATTCGGCAGGACCGCGGCCATCCGCCGCCGGACTGGTGATCGCCTCGGCCAACGCGACGGCCTTGTCGAGCGCCGCCTTGTCGAGCGCGGTGCCGACCAGTGCGTTGGCGGCTTCTTCAGCCCACAGCGGCGTATCGGCCACGTTGGTCAGCCCGATCGAAGCCGAGGTGCACTTGCCGCCACTCATGGTGAGAACGACCGCGGCCGCGGCGGTGGCATAGTCGCCGATTTTCCGTTTCAGTTTCTCGTAGGCATAGCCATGTCCAACCGGCGGCACCGGAATGCGAATCGCGGTCAGGATTTCGCCGGTCTCAAGGGCGGTGAAATACGCCGCCTGATAAAACTCACGCGCTGCAACCCGGCGCACGCCATTCGGGCCGGTGAGTTCGTAGCTTGCGCCCAGACACTGCATCAGCGCGGGCATGTCGTTGCCCGGATCGCCGTTGGCGGCGTTGCCGCCGATGGTGCCCATGTAGCGGATTTGAGGATCGGCGATCAGCAGCGACGTCTCGCGAATGATCGGCAATTTCGCCGCCAGCAGATCGGAACCGATCAGCGTGTGCTGGGTGGTCATCGCTCCGATAACGATGTCGCCGCCCTCTTCCCGGATCCCCTTGAGGTCTCCGATGGCGCGCAAATCGACCAGATGCTCTGGCGTGGCCAGCCGGGTTTTCATCATCGGGATCAGGCTGTGGCCGCCGGCCAGGGGCCGGGCGTCTTCGCCGAGCTTCACCAGAAGCGCGACGGCATCGGCGACGGATTTCGGACGATGGTAGTCAAATGAACCAGGAATCACGGTTACCTCCCCAGGTTACCCACGCCCCAGACCTCTGTTGGGTCCGGTTTACATCAGCGCGTTGCCTAGGAGGCCAAGCCGTTTAGAAACATTCAAGAACAGGAGCACCAGAGATCGGTTTTCGGCACCAAAAGCGGCAGCTGCGCACGAACTGCGTCAGCAACGCTGTCTTAATTGTCCCTGGTTCGCAGATATTCGGTGAGCTGCTCGCGCAATTGCGGCAACCGGCTGCGGCTCACCGGCACCGAGCGGCGCACCGGCGAATCGAGATCGGCAATTCCGTTGTCGCCCGCGCGCTTCAGACGCGCGACGCGCTGAATATTGACGATGTAGCTGCGGTGGACGCGAAAGAAAATATCGGGCGGCAGCCGCGCGATGATCTCGCCGATCGAGAGCGGACAGAAGATGTCCTCCCGGCCGTTGAACACATAAGTATAATGTGCGTTGGCGTGGACCGAGAAAATGTCGGCGGTGTTGATGGTCTGGCTGCCGCGATACTTCTCCACCGGCAGGGTGGCCTCGTAGATGGGAGCATCCGATGTCGCCTGCGTGGGCGCATCGGCGACCGTGAGTTCCGCGACCGAACCAGAGACAGGCGTCACGCTGTCCGCCGTAATCGGGGCCGGAATGGGATCCGGCTCGTTCGCCTCGGGCACGATCACCGGGTCCGCCGCGGATTCGCGCTGATCCGGAACCAGCGCCAGCATGAAAACACCGGACACCAGAAACGCGACGACACTGACGATCACCGCCAGCAGATCGCCGGATATGGCCGGCGTGCCCGGCGGCAATGCGCCGACAATCGGATGCAGCGTCAGCCCGGCCATCGCGGTGTAGTGCATTCCCGAAATCGCGCAGCCCAGAACCGCCGCGCAAACCAGCAAGGGCGGCCTCGTCTCGGACGCGAATGCCAGCCACAGCGCGAGGCCCGACGCCAGAACGGCGATCAGCACGCTCGCCAGCACATAAACGGGATTGTGCATCATGTGGGCGCTGGCATGGAGCGCCAGCATCCCGATGTAATGCATCGAGGCGATCCCGACGCCCATCACCGTGGCCGCGATGAACAGCAGCCGCTGCGAGCGCAATGTCGCGAGGTAAACCGCGATTCCGACCACCAGCACGCAAACGAGGAACGACAGCAGCGTCGGAAGCACCACGTAGTCGACGGTGACGGGCAGCCGCGCCGCCAGCATGCCGACGAAATGCATCGCCCAGATGCCGATCGCAAAGGACAGCGCAGCACCGGCGATCAGCAGGCGGCGATTCAGCGCGAACGCCTGCGAAACGCGAAGCGCCAGATTCAAACCGACGTAGCTTGCCTGTATTGCCACGAGCAGTGACAGGGCAACCAGCGTCGGATCATGTTCGATGGGCATATCCCAGCAGTCCTTGTCCGAACAGCCGCGACCCTAAAACAAAAAACTCACAAAAATCAACTTGCCCAAGCCATTTGGCAATGTCGCCCAAGCATCATTAAACTGGACTCCAACTCTCCTAAATCAGCCTGCCATCTGTCTCAAATTACCTGACGACGGACAGACCACCGACAGTCTGTGCGTGATCTGCCGTGACCAGACACGCCTTGCTACTGGAGCTAGAACCTCGCGGGTTTCACGCACCGCTGGCGCATCTCCATCGCGCCGCCGAGGCGGTGCCGCATTGATGATGATCGCATAGGCCGCCTGCGTTGACTTCAGCAGTTGGACGATGCTTCGGGTGACACGCAGATCGAACAACGTCGGACGCGTCGGAACGATTACCAAGGCGGCGTAACGCGCCGCTACGAGAGCATGCCGTGCGCCGGGCGGCATATCGATGAGCAGGATTTCAATCCCGCAGCGCTGTGCCAGCGCGATACTCTGCTCGATCTCGTTCTCACTGCAGCGGCAAACTCGAATATCCGATTTGTTTCGGACGCGTCGCCATTCGAAGCTCGATAGCTGCGGATCGCAATCGATGACACCAACTTTATAGTTTTTCTGCGCGGCGACGACGGCAAGGTTTGTGAGCGTCGTGGATTTGCCAGCCCGCCCTTGCCAACAAAAGCAATAACCGCTTGAAGCGGAGACCCGGCGATAGATGAGGAGCGTATCCGTGTCCCAGACGCAGAATGTCTCAACGACTCGGGTGAGGAGATCGTGCCCTCGTTTGAAGGAGGCACGACATAGCCAGCAGGGTGCTTGAGCTGACCTGCTACCATGTGATCAATCCTCCAGCTTCGGCCGACGGCCGCGGGCACGCGCGGCGAGCCGCCATCGCATCGAAATCAAGCCCCCTGAATACAGACCAGTCGATTCCC
>JAHCKB010000001.1 GCA_026125985.1 Bradyrhizobium sp. | reverse complement strand
ATCCTCAACCAGGCCGGCGAACGCTCGCTGGTAATCCTCGACGAGATCGGCCGCGGCACCGCCACCTTCGACGGCCTCTCGATCGCCTGGGCGGCGATCGAGCATCTGCATGAGGCCAACCGCTGCCGCACGCTGTTCGCCACGCATTATCACGAACTGACCGCGCTCTCGGCCAGGCTGCCGCGTATGTTCAATGCGACGGTCCGCGTCAAGGAGTGGCAGGGCAACGTCGTATTCCTGCACGAAGTGTTGCCGGGCTCCGCCGACCGCTCCTATGGCATCCAGGTTGCAAAGCTCGCGGGCCTGCCTCCGGCCGTGATCGCGCGCGCCAAATCGGTGCTGGCCAAGCTCGAGGCGCAGGACCGCGGCCAGACCGCGCGAGCGCTGGTCGACGACCTCCCTCTCTTCGCCGTGCCCTCGCGGGCGGCGACCGAAGCGACGCTGCCCGGCGAGGCGGAAGCGTTGATCGAAGCCGTCAAGGCACTGCACCCCGACGAGATGACGCCGCGCGAGGCGCTGGAGGCGCTCTATGCACTGAAGGCGAAACTGCCGAAGGGGTAGTCTGCACGTCAGGCGCGCGCGGCCTTGCGCCGGCCATTCCACCATAACGAAAGATTCCAGCCGACGCAGGTCGCCAGCGCCAGGCTCAACCCGATCGCCGAACCGAACTGCAGTACCGCGCCGTGCATCACGGCGACCGCAAGACCAAATCCCATCAGGCCCCAGGCGCCGTTGGAAATCACGGCTGCGGTCGGCGGGCCGCCGATGCGCGGATGCAGGATCAGCATCAGGCTGGTGAAGACGATCGGGAACAGCGCCATGATGCCCGAGATTTTCGGTCCGACCCAGCCCGAGGTCGCAACCACGGTGGCGACCAGCGTCGCGACGAGACCGGCACGCAGCGGAATGTCGTACCAGCGCCGCATGATCACCGGCATCTTCCTCACGCGCATGTAGGGAAGCATCAGCGGCACGCAGATCGCAAAGGTGATGACGTTGACGATCAGGCCCGCAAGCAGCGTCCATTCAAAGTGACGGATGACGGTCGCAAGCATCAGCCACACGGCGATCGCGACACCGGCGCTGATCCAGAGGCTGAAACGCTGCGCCAGCGCGGCATAGGTGAGCGCAAGAAAGATCGTCGCCGCATTGATCGGCAGGCTCGCTAGCGCGCCCTCCGCAACGAACGCCGCATCGTGATCGAGCGCCAGAAAGACGTAGGATGGCCCGGCGGAGATCGGCAGCGTGGCGACCAGCGCACCGATTACCGGGCCGGAGCGCTCGGTGATGATGGAAGCCGACACCACGAACGCCGCGGTAATCGCCATACGGAACAGTAGAATGAGAAGGAAGGAGAGTTCGAGGGACATGTTCAATCTTGTTGTGACCGGAGCCGGCCCGGCCATCCACGTCTTCTTGTTGGCGCCAACCTCATGACGTGGTGCCCGGATCGAACCCGGACACGACGGCATATCATATCCGGCGCATCGAAACCGAAACCTTCGGCCCGTTCCTGATGGTCTGATAGACCACGCAGTATCGTTCGGTGAGCTTCAGCAGCAGATCGAGCTTGTCCTGCGGCGCATCGGTGTCCACCTCGAAACGAAGGCGGACTTCGGCAAAACCCACCGGAGCCTCCTTGTCGACACCGAGTGTGCCACGGAAATCGAGATCACCCTCGGCGATCACATGGCCGGCCTTCAGGGGGACGTCCACGGCGGTCGCAACGGATTTCAGGGTCACGCCGGCGCAGGCCACGAGCGCCTCCAGCAGCATGTCGCCGGAGCAGAGTTCGAGCCCGGAGCCGCCGGTCGCGGGATGCAGGCCAGCAACCGCCAGAGCCCGGCCGGTTTCGACCTTGCAAGCGATGCCGTCATTGTCGGTCGAGCCCCTGGCTTTCAGGGTGATGATTGCGGCGGACGGATCGGACTTGTAGCGCTCCTTGATCGGGGCCTGCACGGCGCGGAGTTCGGCGGCATCCATCGTTCCAGTCCTCCCGAATTCTTCCTGGCTGGCGCCTGATGTAGCCTTCGGGTGGACGCCTGTCACGAAGGCGGCCAGAAGGCCCGCCTCAAGAGCGCGGAAACCATCGATATTTCAATCTATTATTCTTCAACCCCGTCGATCGCCCTGCCACGGCGGCCCGGCCGGTCCGCGAATGCGCGGATCGCAACAATGTCCCGTGACAGCGCAAGCGCGGTCCGTTATCCCGGTAGCAGCATGGACAATGTCGTGAAAGAGGGCCGCAGCGAAGCGGACGATCGTTTCGAAACCGCGCGGGTCACCGCGGCGGTCGATGCGCTCGCGGAAAAGCATGCCGGCCGCGAAGACACGTTCCGTTCGGCGCTGGCGCAACTCCTGAAGGCCGAGATGATCGCCGCGCGCGCCACCGCCCAGGCGATCCTGTTGAAGGACCGTAACGGGCGGCGCTGCGCCGAGCGCCTATGCTTCATGCAGGACGAGATCATCCGCATCCTCTACGACGCGGCGACCCGGCACCTCTACCGGTCGCACGTCCCCTCCGGTGAGGAGCGCATGGCAGTGGTTGCCACCGGCGGTTATGGCCGCGGGCTGATGGCGCCGGAATCCGATATCGATCTGCTCTTCATCCTGCCCTACAAGCAGACTGCCTGGGGCGAGCAGGTGGCGGAAGCCATTCTCTATTGCCTGTGGGACATGGGGCTGAAGGTCGGTCACGCGACGCGCTCGGTGGACGAATCGATCCGCCAGGCACGCGGTGACATGACCATCCGCACCGCCGTGCTGGAGACGCGCTTTCTCACCGGTGACAAGCCGCTCTATGACGAGTTGGTGGCGCGCTTCGACAAGGAAGTCGTGCAGGGCACCGCGGCCGAATTCGTCACCGCCAAGCTCGCCGAACGCGAGGAGCGGCATCGCCGCGGTGGACAGTCGCGCTATCTGGTCGAGCCCAATGTGAAGGACGGCAAGGGCGGGCTTCGCGACCTGCACACGCTGTTCTGGATCGCCAAATATGTCTACCGCGTACGCGAAACCAACGAACTGGTGGAGCGCGGCGTGTTCGACGCGCAGGAGTACCGCACCTTCCGCCGCTGCGCCGATTTCCTCTGGTCGGTGCGCTGCAACCTGCATTTCTTCGCCGGGCGCGCCGAAGAGCGGCTGTCGTTCGACATGCAGCGCGAGATCGCGGTCCGTCTCGGTTACACCTCGCATCCCGGCCTGCAGGATGTCGAGCGCTTCATGAAGCACTACTTCCTCGTGGCCAAGGACGTCGGCGACCTCACCGCGATCCTGTGCGCCAAGCTGGAAGACGAGAACGCCAAGCCCGCCCCGGTGCTTTCGCGCATGGTGGCAAAGCTGCGCCCCGGCACGAACCGGCGTCGCGTGCCCGGCAGCGACGACTTCATCATCGACCATAACCGCATCAATCTCGCCGCGCCCGACGTCTTCAAGCACGACCCGGTCAACCTGATCCGCATCTTCCGCCTGGCGCAGAAGAACGATCTCGCCTTCCATCCCGATGCGATGCGCATGGTGACGCGCTCGCTCAAGCTGATCAACACGCAGCTCAGGGAGAACCCGGAAGCAAACCGGCTGTTCATGGAAATCCTCACCTCTGCCAATGCCGAAACGGTGCTACGGCGAATGAACGAGACCGGCGTGCTCGGCCGCTTCATTCGCGCGTTCGGCCGGATCGTGTCGATGATGCAGTTCAACATGTATCATCACTACACGGTGGACGAACATCTGATCCGCTGCGTCGGCTGGCTGCAGGAGATCGAGCGCGGCGGCAACGACGAATTCACGCTCGCCAGCGACCTGTTTCGCAAGATCCGCCCCGAGCATCGCGCGGTGATCTACATCACGACGCTGTTGCACGACATCGCCAAGGGCCAGCCCGAGGATCACTCCGTTGCGGGCGCAAAGGTGGCGCGGCGACTCTGCCCGCGACTCGGCTTCTCGGCGGCCGACTCCGAGCTCATCTCATGGTTGATCGAGGAGCACCTGACCATGTCGACGGTGGCGCAGTCGCGCGACCTCTCCGACCGCAAGACCATCGAGAATTTCGCCGCCGTGGTGCAGTCGGTCGAGCAGATGAAGCTGCTGACGATCCTGACCACAGCCGACATCCGCGGCGTCGGCCCCGGCGTGTGGAACGGCTGGAAGGCACAGCTGTTGCGAACGCTATACTATGAAACCGAGCCGGTGCTCACCGGCGGCTTCTCCGAGGTGAACCGCGCACAGCGCATTGCGGTGGCGCAGTCGGAATTTCGCGCCTCCCTCACCGAGTGGCCGGAGCAGGAGCTCAGCGCCTATATCGGCCGCCACTATCCTGCCTACTGGCTCAAGGTGGACCTGCAGCGCAAGATCCGCCAGGCGCACTTCATCCGCGCCAGTGAGCAGGCCGGCCACAAGCTCGCCGTCAATGTCGGCTTCGACGAGGCGCGCGGCGTGACCGAGCTCACGATACTGGCGACCGACCACCCCTGGCTGCTGTCGATCATCGCGGGCGCCTGCGCCTCCGCCGGCGCCAACATCGTCGATGCCCAGATCTACACCACCACCGACGGCCGCGCGATCGACACCATCGCGATCTCGCGGGAATACGATCGCGACGAAGACGAAGGCCGGCGCGCCACGCGCATCGGCGAGATGATCGAGCAGGTACTGGAAGGTAAACTCCGGCTGCCCGAAGTGGTGGCGCGCCGAGCCGCCAAGGGCAACGGCAAGATGCGCGCCTTCGTGGTCGAGCCGGAGGTCACCATCAACAACCAGTGGTCGGACCGCTACACCGTGATCGAGGTGTCCGGCCTCGACCGGCCCGGCCTGCTCTACGAGCTGACCACCGCGATCTCGAAGCTGAACCTCAATATCGCCTCCGCACATGTCGCGACTTTCGGTGAGCGGGCCCGCGACGTGTTCTACGTCACCGACCTGCTTGGAGCCCAGATCAACGCGCCAACGCGGCAGGCCGCGATCAAGAGCGCGCTGCTGCATCTGCTCTCGCAGGAAGCCAAGGTCGCGCAGCCGGCGGCCTAGACTTTCACCCCTTCGTGCCGCAGCAGCCACCGCTTGCGGTGCAGCCCGCCGCCATATTTCACGAGCGAGCCGTCGGCGCCGATCAGTCGATGACAGGGCACAACGACGGAAATCGGATTGGCGCCATTGGCGTGCCCCACGGCGCGCATGGCCCGCGGCGTGCCGAGCCTGGCCGCCAGCGCGCCATAGCTGAGCGTCGAGCCCGCGGGAATCCCGGGCAGCGCTGTCCATACTTTGCGCTGGAACGGCGTGCCGTTGACGCGCCATACGATCTCGCCGAGGCGACCGAGATCGCCCTTGAAATAGGCTCGCAGCGCGTTCCTGATATCGCCGGGGACCGGCGCGCTCCTCAGTTCGACCGCGCCATGGTGCAGCCGCAAGAGTTCGCGCATCCGCGGCTCGTGATCTTCCCAGTCCAGCGCACGCAACACGCCGTCCTCGTCCGTCACGATCAACGCAGCGCCGATCGGCGTATCAAGACGGTCGAGGCGAAAACCATCAGGCGCAGCGGTGATCATCGGTGTAGCCGGGGTTGACGGATATCTCGCACTGTCCATATCGGCCGTGATAGCGTCCACCCGAAACCCGATGGCGGAGGAAAACATGATCGTGATCGCCAATGTCCTGGTGGCGCTCGTCGCCATCCTTCACATCTACTTCCTGTTCCTGGAGATGTTTCTCTGGACGAAGCCGATCGGCCTGAAGACGTTCGGCAACAGCCAGGAGCGGGCCGACGCCATGGCCGTGCTGGCAGCCAATCAGGGCCTCTACAACGGCTTTCTTGCCGCCGGGCTGTTTTGGGGTCTGGTTCAGGCGGACCCCGCCTTCGCGTTCCAGATCAAAACGTTCTTCCTGGTCTGTGTCATCATTGCTGGCGCCTATGGGGCCTATTCCGTCAGCCGAAGAATACTTTTTGTGCAGGCCGCTCCGGCTGCACTCGCCCTGATCTGCCTATGGCTGAGCTGATTTAATCCGGCCGGCACGACCGCTCACCTTGCATTGCACCATCGCTTCGGCCACACTCATGGCAAGCGATGATGACTACTGCTAGTTGCAGGAAGCGCCGTCGTCACAACACGGACGATAACGAGGAAACAAGCACGATGAGGAACGGGATTTTCCATCTGGTCACGGCGATGGCCGCCGCGGCCGCGTTGTCGGCATCGCCGGCTTACGCGCAAAAGAAATACGACACCGGCGCGTCAGACACCGAGATCAAGATCGGCCAGACCGTGCCGTTCTCCGGCGCCTATTCGGTCTATGCCAATATCGGCAAGACGCAGGCCGCGTACATGAAGATGATCAACGATCAGGGCGGCATCAACGGTCGCAAGATCAACCTGATCCAGTATGACGACGCCTATTCGCCGCCGAAGACGGTCGAGCAGATCCGCAAGCTGGTGGAGGGCGACGAAGTCCTGCTCACCTTCCAGATCATCGGCACTGCGGCCAACGCTGCCGTGCAGAAATATCTCAACGCCAAGAAGGTGCCGCAGCTCTTCGCCGCCACCGGCGCCTCGAAATTCACGGATCCGAAGAACTATCCGTGGACCATGGGCTACAATCCGAACTACTTCGTCGAAGGCCGCATCTACGGCCAGTACATTCTCAAGGAGCATCCGAACGCGAAGATCGGCGTCCTTTATCAGAACGACGATCTGGGCAAGGACTATGTCAACGGGCTGAAGGCCGGCCTCGGCGACAAGGCATCGAAGATGATCGTGGCCGAAGCCTCCTATGAAGTCTCCGATCCCACCATCGACTCTCAGGTGCTCAAGATCAAGGACGCCGGCGCGGACCTGTTCTACAGCGCCTCCACGCCGAAGCAGGCAGCGCAGGCGATCCGCAAGATCCATGAGCTGAACTGGCACCCCGTGCACATCCTGGACATCAATGCGAGCCCGGTCAGCGCCACGTTGAAGCCCGCGGGCCTCGAAGCATCGAAGGGCGTGATCAGCGTCAACTACGGCAAGGATCCGGCCGATCCGACCTGGAAGGACGATCCTGGCCTGAAGAAGTATTTCGACTTCATGGCGAAGTACTTCCCGGAAGGCGACAAGATGAACACGGTCAACACCTACGGCTATTCGACTGCGCAGCTCCTGGTTCAGGTGCTCAAGCAGTGCGGCGACAACCTCACGCGCGAGAATGTCATGAAGCAGGCCGCAAACCTCAAGGACGTCGAGCTCGATCTCGGCTTGCCCGGCATCAAGATCAACACCAGCCCCACCGACTACCGCGTCAACAAGGAGCTGAGGATGATGAAGTTCAACGGCGAGCGCTGGGAGCTGTTCGGGCCCATCATGAAGGACAGCGGCACCTGATCCGAAAGCTGGGATGAAATCGGCGGCCTTCGGGCCGCCGATTTGCTTTTGCGGTTACCCCGGGACCTCGCCGAACGTCTTGCCGGCCGGCAGTACCGCGTGGCGAATGAGCCGGGAGTCCTCCACCGCGGCCTGACGATGCTTCACCGCCTCGCGGTAGGCGGGATCGCGGATCATCTCCACGAAGGCCGCGACGGAGGGATATTCCGCAATGAAGCAATGGTCCCACCGTTCCTCTTGCGGGCCGATCAGCATCAGCTCGAACTTGCCTTGCCAGACGATCCGTCCGCCAAGCCGCTCGAACACGGGTCCGCTCTCGCGACCGTAAGCCGCGTAGGCCTCTGCCCCTGTCGCCTTGCGCCCGTCCGGATACGCGGCCTGCGTGCGCAGGCGTACCAGATTCAGCATATGGATCGGGCCGGGACGATTGTCGTCGCGAAACAATGCAAAAACTTCCTTGGTCGGATCGATGTGGCCCATGCCGTTTCTCCTGAATTTCGCGCGTTTTCTACACAGGCCGCCGCAGCTCCTAATGGCACATTAACCTCTCGCTAACCGGCCCTTAAAGTCCCATCTTTAGCGTGCGGCGGGACCCGGTGTGAGCGGCTTTGGCGGATGGCGTGGGGACGAAAAAAGCGCGGCTCGCGTAAGGAGCCATTGTTCGGCCTGGCCGCGGCCATGGCCGATTTGCGGCTCGATCCCAAGGATCGCATCCCCGCTGCCGAAGAAAAGCCGAAGAAGTCCGCCAAAAGCAGGGCGGATGACGATGATGGCAAGGCCAGGCCCCCACCCCCGGAGCGCAAATCCCGCGTGAGCAAGAGCGGCGCCAAACGACGCGCGAAATCGCCCCGGCGTTTCCGCCTGAGGCGGCTGATCTATTGGGGCGCGGTGCTGTCGCTGTGGGCAGTGATCGCGATCTTCGGTGCCGTGATCTGGGTCGGCGCGCATCTGCCGCCGATTCAGTCGCTGGAAATCCCCAAGCGCCCGCCGATCATCCAGATCGTCGGGCTCGACGGCAGCGTGCTGGCAACCCGCGGCGAAATGGCGGGCAGCAATGTCGCCCTGAAGGACCTGCCGCCCTATCTACCCAAAGCCTTTATCGCGATAGAGGACCGTCGTTTCTACTCGCACTATGGCGTCGACCCCATAGGCATTGCGCGCGCCGCAGTCGCCAACGTGCTGCATCGTGGCGTCTCGCAGGGCGGCTCGACGCTGACACAGCAGCTCGCCAAGAACCTGTTTCTTACCCAGGAGCGCACGTTCAAGCGTAAGCTGCAGGAGGTGGAACTCGCGCTGTGGCTGGAGCGCAAGCACTCCAAGACCCAGATTCTCGAGCTCTATCTGAACCGCGTTTACTTCGGTTCCGGCGCCTATGGCGTTGAGGCGGCCGCGCAGAAATATTTCGGCAAGTCGGCCAGGAACGTCACGCTGGCGGAGGCGGCGATGCTGGCGGGCCTCGTCAAGTCGCCGTCTCGCCTGGCGCCGAACCGCAATCCGGAAGGCGCCGAAAAGCGCGCCCAGGTCGTGCTCACGGCCATGGCAGATGCCAGGTTCATCACCGACGCGCAGGCGCAGGCCTCGATCGGCCACCCCTCCTACAATGTGAAACCGGCCGGCGCCGGCACCATCAACTACGTCGCCGACTGGATCGGCGAGGTGCTCGACGACCTCGTCGGCCAGATCGACCAGAGCATCGTGGTCGAGACCACCATCGATCCGAAGCTGCAGAGTGTAGCCGAAGCCGCCATCATCGACGAGCTTGCGGCCAAGAGCGTGAAGTTCAACGTCACGCAGGGAGCGCTGGTAGCGATGTCGCCCGACGGGGCCGTGCGCGCCATGGTCGGCGGACGCAATTACTCGGAGAGCCAGTTCAATCGCGCCGTGACTGCCAAGCGCCAGCCCGGATCGGCCTTCAAGCCGTTCGTCTATCTCACCGCGCTGGAAGCAGGCCTGACGCCGGAAACCATCCGCCAGGATGCGCCGCTCGATCTCAAGGGCTGGCGGCCGGAAAACTATACCCACGAATATTTCGGCGCGGTGACGCTGACCCAGGCGCTGGCAATGTCGCTCAATACGGTGGCCGTGCGGGTCGGCATCGAGGTGGGACCCAAGAACGTGGTGCGTACCGCGCATCGGCTCGGCGTCGCCTCCAAGCTGGAAGCCAATCCGTCGATCGCGCTCGGCACGTCGGAAGTCTCGGTCACCGAGCTCGTCGGCGCCTATGCGGCGTTTGCCAATGGCGGCCTGGCGGTGTCGCCGCATGTGGTGACGAAGATCCGCACCATCGAGGGCAACAAGCTGCTTTATGCGCGCCAGGCAGAGCAGCTCAACCAGGTGATCGAGCCCCGGTATGTCGGGATGATGAACACCATGATGCAGGAGACCATCGCGACCGGTACCGCCCGCAAGGCTGACATTCCCGGCTGGACCGCGGCCGGCAAGACCGGCACCAGCCAGGATTTCCGCGACGCCTGGTTCATCGGCTACACCGCCAACCTCGTCACCGGGGTCTGGCTCGGCAATGACGACAACTCGCCGACCAGGAAGGCGACCGGCGGCGGGCTGCCGGTGGAAGTCTGGACCCGCTTCATGCGCATTGCCCACCATGGCGTGCCGGTTGCGGGCCTGTCCAAATCCCGCGGCGGCGCCGACGGTTTCCTGTCGAACTTCTTCAAGAGCACCGCGCGGACCAGCAACGCGCTGCCGCCCGCACAGGCCTCGCAATCGCCCCGGCCTGTCGCGCCGGACAATGGTTACCGAACACCGCCACCGACCCGCGCCTCCGCCCCGCCCGGCGCCAACGCGAGGCCGGAGCCCGCCGCCGGCCTCGACGGCTGGCTGGTGGACCGGCTGTTCGGGGGACGCCGCTAATCCTCGATCCCGTAACGGTGCAGATCGTTGCCGTGGGTATCGAGCCAGGTCTTGGCGCGCTCGACATTGTCGCAGATCCGACCGACGATGCGCCAGAATCGCGGCGAGTGGTTCATCTCCACCAGATGCGCGACCTCATGCGCGGCGAGGTAATCCAGCACAAAGGGCGGCGCCAGGATCAACCGCCATGAATAGGACAGCGAGCCTGCGGACGTGCAGGAGCCCCAGCGGCTCGACTGATCGCGGATCGACACCCGCTTGACCCGCACGCTGAGCGTTTCCGCATAGGCCAACGATGCCTTCTGCAGCTCCTTTCGTGCCTCACGCTTGAGGAAATCGTGCACGCGGCGATCCGTGAACTCGACACCGCCGGCAACGCAGAGCACCTTGTCGCCGCTGTCGCGGGTCTCGGTCCACACCGTGCCTCGCTCGCCGGCGCGATGCACGATCCGGTGCGGCACGCCGCGCAACGGGATCACCGTGCCGGGCTGGAAAGGCGCAGCCTTCGGCAGACGGCCGAGGCGCGCGGCAATCCAGCCGCCATGCATGTTGGCAAACTCCCTCGCTTCCGCGATGGTTCCACGCGGCGGCATGGTCAGGATCGCCGCGCGGTCGGTCGGGTGAATGCGCAGCGTGTAGCGCCGCGCGCGCCGATGCCGGCGGAGCTTGATCGAGAAGAATTGCGAGCCGTGCCTGACCACGAGAGTCGAGGGTTCGGCGGGCCGCCGGTAGAGGAGCGCGCGAGTAGCCATGTCCGGGGTTCCGGGGAGGAGCAGTCGCCCCGGAATCTGCCATATCCGGCGCCATGGAAATCGCTCGGCGCAAAAACAAATCATTTGCCCAATATACAGGGGCCCAACGGCTTCCACCCCCTATGGGATGGGCCTGGAACCAAAAAAATTAGGTCGATTTCGGTCCAAACGAGAGGCTGAAGGACTGAGTCCGCACTCATTCGTTCAGACGGGAGCGAATCCGAATTCCCCGTGGGGTTTCAGGAGGTTAACGCCTGATCGGATTCACGTTCGGGTTTCCATTACTCGGCTGCGGAATGCGCAATCGTCAGCGAAGGCTTCTTGTTCGTCATGGCCGAGAGCATGAAATCGTTGATGCGCGGCACGATCTCCGAACGGAACCGCGAGCCGTTGAACACGCCGTAATGGCCGACGCCCTTTTGCATGTAATGCACGCGGCGATGGGCGGGAATCAGCGGACACAGCGCATGCGTCGCCTCGGTCTGGCCGAGGCCGGAAATATCGTCGTTCTCGCCTTCGACCGTCATCAGCGCCACACGGCGGATCTTCGAGGGATCGACGGGGCGGCCGCGATGGGTCATCTCGCCCTTGGGCAGCGCATGCTTGACGAACACGAGTTCGACTGTCTGCAGGTAATACTCCGCAGGCAGGTCCATGACCGCGAGATATTCGTCATAGAATTCACGATGCTTGTCGGCGAGGTCGCCGTCGCCCTTCACCAGATGGTCGAACAGCGCTTTGTGTGCATCGACATGCCGGTCGAGGTTCATGCTGATGAAGCCGTTGAGCTGCAGGAAGCCCGGATAGACATCACGCATCACGCCGGGATGCGGGAACGGCACTTTGGTGATGACGTGGTTGCGGAACCAATCGATGCCGCGGTCCTCCGCGAGCGCGTTCACCGCCGTCGGGTTGCGCCTAGTGTCGATCGGACCGCCCATCAGCGTCATCGACAGCGGCACATAGGGATCGTTTTCTGCCTCCATGACCGAAACGGCGGCCACCACAGGTACGGAAGGCTGGCACACCGCGACCACATGCATGTTGCCGCCAAGCGCATGCAGCATCTCGATCAGGTAATCGATATAATCATCGAGATCGAAGCGGCCCTGGGTTACCGGCACCATACGCGCGTCAGCCCAGTCCGTGATGTAGACCTCGTGGGTCGGCAGGAAGGCTTCCACTGTGCCGCGCAGCAGCGTCGCGTAGTGGCCCGACATCGGCGCCACGATCAGCACGCGCGGCGCAGGTGCGGGCAGCGGACGTGTCAGCTTGCGATCAAAATACAACAGGCGGCAAAACGGCTTTTCCCAGACCTCCCGGATTTCGACGGGAACGCGGACACCGTTAACCGTGGTCTCGTCGAGTCCCCAATCCGGCTTGCCGTAGCGCCGCGTGGTGCGCTCAAATAGCTCGCAGGCGGCGGCAACCGACTTGCCGAACTCGGTATGGGTCCAGGGATTGAGCGGATTCTGGAACAGGATTTTGGTGGCGTCGGTGACGGCGCGGGCCGGATTGAGGGCGGCGTGCGCCATCTCGTACACCCAGTACATCGGCGTCGTTAGTGCCGGACTGCCTTCGCTTGCCAGCGGCGGTGCGCCGCCAAATTCACCAATCGGCATATGTCCCTCAAGCCCTGTTTTGCGCCGCAGCATACTGCAGGCTGGCAAATAAAGCGTCAATGTACCGATTGGTTAATGAAGTGCAAAAAACGAAAAAACCTCGAAATTTCATAGGGGAATGTGACCTATTCGCCACCCCCGAGCAGGGAACCATGCCGCTTGGCGCTACGCAAAAGGGCAAGAAAGATCACAAATGATGCAACGAACAGCACCGCATTGATGACGAGGGAATCGAGCATCAGATCGGCCCGGAAAGTGCGGTCGATCAGGAGCGCCCGCATCCCCTCGAACACATAGGTCGGCGGCAACGCCCAGGCGACATATTGCAGCCACGGCGGCAGCACGCTGACTGGATAGTAGATGCAGGCGAGCGGCAGCATCACAAACATCAGCGTCCAGACGATGCTTTCCGCCCCCAGCCCGTTGCGCAGCACGAGCCCCGAAACCAGGATGCCGACCGACCAGCTCGTGAATATCAGATTGCAGAAGAACGCGATCAGCGGCAGGCCGATGGCGTAGAAATTGAAGTCGAAGAAGAACAGCGCCAGCAGCGTCATCGGGATCACGCCGATCGCCAGCCGGATCAGGCTCATCACCATCATCGCGATCAGCAATTCGATCGGCTTCAGCGGACTCATCATGAGGTTGCCGAGGTTGCGCGCCCACATCTCCTCGAGGAAGGAGATGGAGAAGCCGAGCTGGCCGCGGAACAGGATGTCCCACAGGATCACGGCGCCGATCAGCGTGCCGCCAGCGCGCGCGAAGAAGCTGTCGTTCTGCGCGATATAGCTCTGCAGGAAGCCCCAGGTGATGATCTGCAACGCCGGCCAGTAGGTCAGCTCCAGGAGCCGCGGCCAGGACGACAGCAGGAGATACCAGTGGCGCAGGATCATCGCGCCCACGCGATGCAGGGCAATGCCCCGCCCCTCGGCCACGGCGGGCTCGCTCATTGCGCGGCCTCCCGGTCGCGTCCGCGGGCGACGTCGAGGAAGACCTCCTCCAGCGTATCTCGGTTGTAGCGCGCCATGATTTGTGCGGGCGTATCATCGTCCTCGATGCGCCCCCGCTTCATGATGATGACGCGATCGCAGAGGCGCTCGACCTCGAGCATGTTGTGCGAGGCCAGCAGGATCGTGGCGCTGCGGCGGCTGCGGTAGTTTTCCAGATGTCCCCGCACCCAGTCGGCGGTATCCGGGTCGAGCGAGGCGGTCGGCTCGTCGAGCAACAACAGCTCCGGCTCGTTGATCAGGGCCTTCGCCAGCGCCACACGCGTCTTCTGCCCGGCCGAGAGCTTGCCGTAGGCGCGATCGAGGAAATCGTTGAGGTCGAGATCGGAGGCGAGCTGCGCGATACGCATGCGCAGGTCCGGCACCGCATAGAGACGGCCGAAGATCGTCAGATTCTGCCGCACGGTCAGCCGCATCGGCATGTCGACATAGGGACTCTCGAAATTCATCCGCCCCAGCACAGCATGGCTTTCTGCCGGGACCGGATGGCCCAGCACCTGGATCCGGCCCGAGGTCGGCAGCACCAGCCCCATGATCATGGCAATGGTCGTGGTCTTGCCGGCACCATTGCCACCGAGGAGGCCCGTGATGCTGCCCCGCGCAATACGGAAGGTGACGTCGTCGACCGCGCGGACGGTCTTGTAGACCTTGACGAGACGATCGACATCGATCGCCGCCGATCGCAGATCGGCAGCGGACAACTTCTCGGGCACATCGGCGACGAGCGGCATGATGCCGTTCATTGGGCCATCGGAACCGCAGGCGCAAGGCTTTGCGCCCGGCTGGCTGATTTGTGATCGCACCGGCAGGCGGCTAAACTCCGGACATGACCGATGTAGCCGCCTCCGAATTCCGCGATCCGAGCCGCTATGTTCGTCTCGACACTATCCTGCGACTGCGCTGGCTCGCCGTGCTGGGCCAGCTCGCTGCCGTCTTCATCGTCTCGCAGGGACTGAATTTCGATTTCGCCATCGTTCCCTGCCTCGTGATCATCGGCTTGTCGGCGTTGATCAATCTGGTGGCGCAAACCATCTTCAATCCGATGCAGCGGCTTGAGCCGGTATACGCAGCAGCGTTGCTGGCGATCAACATCGTCGAACTGGCCGGTCTCCTGTTCCTCACCGGCGGCCTGCAAAATCCCTTCTCGTTCCTGTTCCTGGCGCCGGTGCTGATCTCCGCTACCGCGCTCCCGGTCCGCATGACCATCGCGCTCGGCTTCGTGGCGGTAGCCTGTGCGTCGAACCTCGTCTTCTATCACTACCCCCTGCCCTGGGATGCCGACGATCCGCTGGTGCTGCCGCCGATCTACCTGTTCGGCGTTTGGCTCTCCATCACGCTGGCCATCGGCGTCACCAGCCTCTACGCGTTCCAGGTCACCGAGGAGGCCCGAAAGCTTTCCGACGCGCTCGCCGCCACCGAGCTGGTGCTGGCGCGCGAGCAGCATCTGACCCAGCTCGACGGCCTGGCCGCGGCTGCTGCCCACGAGCTCGGCACCCCGCTGTCAACCATCTTTCTGATCGCGCGCGAACTGGAGAAGACCGTGCCGGACGGACCATTCTCCGCCGACGTCAGGACGCTGCGCGAGCAGGCGACCCGCTGCCGCGACATTCTCGCCAAGATCGCGCAACTGTCCTCCTCGGGCGCCCCGTTCGACCGCATGGAGCTGTCGCTGCTGATCGAGGAGGTGGTGGCGCCGCATCGCGATTTCGGCGTCGACATCAAGGTGCGCATTGCCGTCACGCAGACCGCCGAGCCGGTCGGCGCGCGCAATCCGGGAATTCTTTATGGCGTCGGCAACATCCTGGAGAACGCCGTCGACTTCGCCCACACCCAGGTCGAGGTAACCGCATGGTGGAACAGCGAGACGGTCGAGATCGTGATCTCCGACGACGGTCCGGGCATTGCGCCGGACATGCTGAAGCGGATCGGCGAACCCTATGTGTCGCGGCGGCCGGCTGCGGATGAAAGCGTCCGCAGGGGACTCGGCCTCGGCATCTTCATCGCCCGCACGCTGCTGGAACGGACCGGTGCCAGGGTCTCGTTTTCCAACCGCACCTTTCCCGATCACGGGGCCGTCGTTCAGATCGTGTGGCCACGCAACCGCTTCGAAACGGTGGAATCCGACGAAAATCCAACAAGTTAGCTATTCCACAGCGGTAAATCGCCGCGCTGCTTCCAACCTCATCCGGCCTTGGCAGTGCCGCCTCGACACGCCATATGTTGAATACTGTTCACGACAGGGACATCTGATTTGACCGCTGCCGCCCCCGAACTGACCGACCTTGCCGACCGATCGCTGCTGATCGTGGAGGACGACAAGCCGTTCCTGGAGCGCCTGTCGCGCGCCATGGAGACCCGTGGCTTCACCGTGACCTCCTGCGACACGGTGTCGGAAGGCCTCGCAGAGATCGGCCGCGCTGCGCCGGCCTTCGCCGTGGTCGATCTCAGGCTCGGCGATGGCAACGGCCTCGACGTCGTCTCGGCGCTGAAGCGCAAGCGCCCCGATGCGCGCGCCATCGTGCTGACCGGCTACGGCAACATCGCCACCGCAGTCACCGCGGTGAAGATGGGCGCCGTCGATTATCTCTCCAAGCCCGCGGACGCCGACGATGTCGTCGCTGCGCTACTTGCCACCGGCACCGAGAAGTCGGAACCGCCGGCCAACCCGATGTCCGCAGATCGCGTGCGATGGGAGCACATCCAGCGCATCTACGAGATGTGCAATCGCAACGTCTCCGAGACTGCGCGCCGGCTCAATATGCATCGCCGTACCCTGCAGCGGATCCTGGCCAAGCGCGCGCCGCGCTGACGACCGGCTGGCCGGCCATCCCATCGCGTTAGATCTCCTTGTGGCCCTGCGGATCGATCAGGCGGTTGATCCGCTGCGCTGCGGCCATGGCGAAGCGCACGGTCATCGATTTGCGCGTCGCCGCCGGCAGGCGATGCTCCGGCGCCTCGCAATGCATGTGGGCGCCATAGGCATCAGCGACGATCAGGCCGGTATCGGTCGGAAAGACTTCGCAAGGCAGATCGGCGGTGAAAGCGAAGTACAGCCGGTCGCAGTGGGCGCGGTATTCCGGCCATTTCTGGTCGGCACGCAGATCCTCCAACGATGACTTGATTTCGACGATCCAGATCTCGCCGCGCTCGTTCAGCGCCACGAGATCGGCGCGGCGACCGGAAGGCAAAGGCAACTCGCTCACACAGGCAAAGCCGAGTGAGCGCAGCAGCCGCGCAGTGCCGCGGGCAATCGCCAGCGCCGTCTCCGACTGGCGGCGGTCCGGCGGAGGCACGAGCTGAATCTGGCGGACGGGCGATTCCATGCCGTCCAAGCCTAGCCGATTTCCACCCTGACGCACATCGACAACGGCCGTTCATCATTGGGTCAGACAGGCCCCGAATTGGTACGAGGCCTGCCCTGATTCCGACCTCAGGGAACCGCGAAGCCTTGGAAACTTGTCCCAGAGGGGACGATACATTGGAGGAGAACAACGATGCCACGCATCGTCACCCGAACGCTTGCCCTCGCCGTCCTCGCTGCCCTGCCTTTCACCACTGCCTCGTCCGCCCTGGCGAAACCCGCCGTTGAAGTCGCTTTCGTGCTCGACACCACGGGCTCGATGGGCGGCCTGATCGAGGGTGCCAAGCGCAAGATCTGGTCGATCGCTACCGCCATCGTCGATTCCAATCCCGACGCTGACATCCGTATGGGGCTGGTCGCCTATCGCGACATCGGCGATGAATACGTCACGAAGAAATTCGAGCTCACCACCGACATCCAGGACCTATACGCCAGCCTGCTGGAGCTGAAGGCGCGCGGTGGCGGCGACTGGCCGGAAAGCGTCAACGAGGCGCTCGATATCGCCGTCAACAGATTGAAATGGACCGACGGCGAAGACGTTCACCGCATCGTCTTCCTGGTCGGCGACGCGCCGCCGCACATGGATTATGCGCAGGACACCAAATATCCCGTGACGCTGAAGGTCGCCAAGCAGAAGGACATCATCGTCAATGCGGTGCTCGCCGGCAATGCGCGCGACACCGAACGGATGTGGCGCGACATCGCGCAGAACGGCAACGGCCGCTTCATCCCGATCCCGCAGGACGGCGGACAGGTCGTCGTCATCGAAACGCCCTATGATGACGACATCATCATCCTGCAGCGCGAGATCAACGAAACCGTGATCCCCTATGGCCCGCGCGCTCTGCAGCGCCGCACCGAGCAGAAGACCAAGCAACTCTCCCAGGTCGCGGCGGCAGCGCCCGCGCAGGCCTCGGAAATGGCGAGCTATCTCAACAAGCGCGCCAAGTTGAATTCGGAAGCCGTTACCGGCGATGGCGATCTCGTCGCCGACCTCAATGCCGGCCGCACCAGCTTTTCCGCGATCAAGGACGATGATCTGCCGGCGAAATTGCGCGCGATGAAGCCGGAGGAGCGTGCGGCCGAAGTGAACAGGCAAATGGCGAACCGCAAGGCCCTGAACGAAAAGCTCGCGGCACTGGTAGCTAAGCGCGACAAATACGTTGCGGAAACGCGCGCCAGGGCGCCGCCAAAGGCCTCGTCCTTCGACCGCGTCGTCGAGGACACGTTGCGCGCGCAGATCAAGCGGTGATTGCGTCGCCTTCACCATGGCCGGGCTCGTCCCGCCTTCGCTGAAGCTTCGGCGGGCGGGTCTAGCCAACCCGGCGAAGCCTTGGCGTAGCCGGGTCTCGGCCATCAACGTCTGGGACGCAGCGGTTGCGGCAATCAGCCAAACATGCGGGATGCGAGCTGGTAGACCGTAACCAGGACCTCGAACAGGATCAGGAGCACGATGATCAGCTCGAGCCGCAGCGAGCGGCGGGTATCGATGATGTCGGTCAGCACCTGCGCGGTCTCGGCGATGACGCCGAGCTTGCGATTGAGCGCCTCGGCGCGCTCCTTCAGCTCGTACTCGTCCGCAAGCCTTGCATAGAGGCGCTCGAGCTGCGGCCTGTCCCACAGGATATCGGGTTTTTCCGAGACCGCGACCGGTCCGGTGACCCGATGCCGCACGGCGAGCGCGTTGCCGATCTGCTGCAGGATGGCCCGGCGGCCGCCGGCCATCCGACCGGTCCTCGCAAGCTCGCGCGCAGACGGCTCGGTTCTGTCGAACACGGCGGCGACCTCGCGCTCGTGCCGGGCCAGCACCACGCTCTTCGCCAGCGCCTCGGCGACCAGGGTCAGCCGTTCCGGCGAAAGGTTCTGCAGGCAGATCGGGCCGCCCGGTGGAATCTGATCGTCCTTGTCCGGAGCAAGCTCGATGGTTGCGACCTCTTCCTCGCGTCGGTCAAACGGGCCGGTCAAGCGCTGCGCGAGACCACGCAGGAATTCATCTTCCTCCAGCGCATTGAGGCCGATCAGCACGGCGACGCCGTAGCGGAACAGCACGGCCACGCCGGCATCGCCGACGCGGAAGGCGAGCGGCGCGGTCGACAGGACATCGTCGCGCTCGAGGCCGGCGGTATTGATGCGCTCGGCGACAAAGAAGGCACGCGCGGTGGTCCGTGCTCCGCCCGGCGGGATCTTGGAGGCCTGGTTCATGGAAAAATCTGCTCAAAATCCTGGTGGCTGGCGTGCACGGCCGAAAGTCGTTCGGCCGGCTGCGACCTTATCACAGATCGGAAACCCGGTTTCTCCCCCTCGGTTGAACCCCCTCCGCGGGAGGACTATGTTGGCCCCATGAACGAGCAAACCCGTACCCAGGCGAAGGCCGGCGCGATGATCGTGCCGGTGACGCTGTTCGAGCAGAACTGCACCATCATCTGGTGCGAGGCCACGCGAAAAGCCGTCGTGATCGATCCCGGCGGCGACGTGCCCAAGATCCAGGGCGCGATCAAGGAGGCCGGCGTCACGATCGAGAAGATCTGGATCACGCACGGCCATATCGATCATGTCGGCGGCGCCGCCGAATTACGCGACGCGCTCGGCGTCAAGATCGAAGGGCCACACATCGCCGACAAATACCTGCTCGACAACGTCGTCTCCTCCGGTGCGCGCTTCGGCATGACCGGCGTGCGCAATTTCGGGCCCGACCGCTGGCTCGACGAGGGCGAGCAGGTTTCGGTCGGTAATCTCACCTTCGACATCCTGCATTGCCCCGGCCATTCGCCGGGCTCCGTGGTGTTCTTCTCCAACGAGCTGCGCTTCGCCCATGTCGGCGACGTCCTGTTTGCCGGCTCGGTCGGCCGCACCGACCTGCCCGGCGGCAGCCACGCCGAGCTGATCAATTCGATCAAGACCAAGCTCTTGCCACTCGGCGACGACATCGGCTTCATCTGCGGACACGGCGGCGGCTCCTCCTTCGGACAGGAGCGGATGACCAATCCGTTCCTCACCGGGGAGATCGAGGGCTAGCAACCGGACAACCTGCCTCTCCGGAAGGCTCCGTCATGAACCCCGGGCAGTTCGCATCGGCCGTCAGAACCGAGTTGGAGCAACTCTCCGATTCCGATCTCGCCCGGCCGATGGCCGCCTACATGAAAGGCCAGTTTGCATTCCTGGGGATCAAGACTCCCGCACGGCGAGCCGCCACGAGACCGCTGATCTCCGCGCAATCCACCGACCTCGTCGCATGTGCGCAGGCGTTGTGGGAGCTGCCCTTTCGGGAATATCAATACGTTGCATGCAATCTGTTGCAGCGCCGCGCCGACATGCTGCCGCGGTCATCGCTGCCTTCCATCCTGAAGCTGGTGACCCAAAAATCCTGGTGGGACACGGTTGACCCTCTCAGCAAGGTGGCCGGCGCCATCGTCATGAATTTTCCCGATCTGGCTGCACGCGTGGATGGACTGGCAACCCACAGCAACATGTGGCTTCGGCGCGTCGCCATCCTGCAGCAGCTCGGCTACGGCAAGCGGACCAACGCCGACAGGCTCTTTAGCATTTGCCTTGCGAACGCCACCGACCCCGAGTTCTTCATCCGCAAGTCCATCGGCTGGGCGTTGCGCGAATATGCCCGCCACGATCCCGCGGCCGTGCGTCGGTTTCTCAAGCAACACCACGAGACGTTCTCCGCCCTCACCCTGCGCGAGGCAGGCAAGCATCTCTAGCGGTCGTCGACCGGTCGAAGGACCGGCGCCCGCTGCGAAAGTTGACATTGCTCAACGCGCCTCTTGTCGAATGGGGAGATGCTGATTGTGTCAGTTCGCCTGGAAGCTTGAATGGCCGATCGCTCGACTGCTCCTGTCAACGCCGCCGTTCCGCGGCGGCAATCGGCGCGCGCGCTCCGCCTCGGTGGCCGACTGAACCTTGCGGGTCTCGATGACGGCTTTGCAGACCTTGAAGTGCTGGGAAGATCGCCGCTGGTGCTGCGCCTCAAGGGTGGAGGCGTTGCCGGGCTTTTTCCTTACGGCACTGCCGTCTTCGTCGGCGCTTCGGCGGGCGAGCAGCAGGACATCCTCGACGGATTGGCCAACCGCATTGAAGATCCTATCGACACCGCTGCCGCCATCGAAATGGAGATCGAGTACGGGACGAGCACGAAATTCGCCGGCGATCGCATCACCATCAAGGATGAGTCGCCATCATCCCTGATCGCTGTCGCCGACGCGCTCGCCAGGCATGTCGCCATTACCTTCGAGGAAGAGGAGGTGCGGAAACTTCTGCTTGCGCTCGAACCCTTCACCGGCGACCTCGCCAACTCCGGCCGGCTGCCGTTCAACCGGCGGCGGATGTTGCGCACCGTGGGGGAAGTGTTCCGGACTCACCGCCGACTGCTCGAACGCGTGGACGTGGAAGACAAGCCGGAACTGGATCCGGAACACAGCGAGGCGCGTCATCTGTGGGATCGCCTCATCGAGGCCTACCAATTGAAGAAGCGGGCGAAGTCGGTATCGAACAAGCTCGAAGCCATCGAAGTGATGATGAGCGGTCTCACCGAGCTGATCAACGCACAGCGCGAGCTTCGGGTGGAGTTGCTGATCGTGCTGCTGATTGCGATTGAGATCGGAATCTGGATCTACGAGAGCTTCATCATGACGTGAGGCCAGGCTTTCGGGCCTATCCCGGGAAGGACGGCTCATTGCCGCAATGAGCCCCGATTCTGACGACGCTATCCGGTCAGGCTACCTGCGCAGGCCTGCCGCCGTCAGCGCGCGGGAGATGATGCTGCCGACGTCGAGGGTGCGGCGTGGCTTTGCCGGCTCCAGATCGGATGCAGGCTTGGTGCGCAGTTCGAGCGCTGCAGAGTCGGCGGGACTCTGCAGCGTCACCGGCGCGACCGGCGGAAAAGGCTTGATACGCCCGCCGGTGGCCATGCCCATCGCGCCGGTCGCGGCGGCTTCAGCCGGCGCGTCGGTCTGGTGCACGCGGCGGGTCAAACCGAAGAATTTGGCGATGTGATAGGAAGAGGAGATGCCCACCTCAATCTGGAAAGCGCCTTCCGCCCCGTAGCGTTCGTCATTGCCGACGAGGTCGATCGGTGTGCCGTGGGCCATGCCCGCGATGGTATAGGACTCCACCACGGTCTCGCCGTTCGCATTCCACCAAACCTGGCGCGGGTGGCCGTCGACATTGGCCTCCGCCATCGGCGCTTCCGGAAGGCCGTTGAGGTCGAGCCATTGCTTGACGATCTCGTCGGCATTGCCGGGATGCACGGTACGGTCGGCACTGCCGTGCCACACCGACAGCCTCGGCCAGGGTCCCGTGTGGTTCGAAGCATTGCGCACGAAATCGCCAAGTTCGCGTGCCGGACGCGAAGGAGCAGCCATCATGCCGCCCAGCGCCTCGCGCGCATTGCCGGCGATGCCATAGGGAAGACCGGCGATGACGGCTCCGGCAGCAAACACTTCCGGATACACGGCGAGCATCGCCATCGTCATTGCGCCGCCGGCGGAAAGCCCGGTGATGTAGATGCGGCGGCGGTCGATGCGATGGTCGTAGGCCATCTTGTCGATCATCCGGCGGATCGAAGAAGCCTCACCATGATCGCGCGCGGTATCGTCCGGATTGAACCAGTTGAAGCAGACGTTGGCGTTGTTGATCTCCTGCTGCTGCGGCAGCAGGAGTGCAAAGCCGTAGCGCTTGGCAAGCGTGGACCAGCCGGTGCCGTGATCATAGCCGCTCGCATCCTGACCGCAGCCGTGCAGCACCACGACCAGCGCAGGGCGTCTGGGCAGGTTCGGCGGAAGATAGGTGAACATGCGCAAGCCGCCGGGATTGTCGCCGAAATCCGTCACCTCGGTGAGCGGGCTGCGGACTCCGGACGGCAGGCCCCGCCCATACATTCCAAAACCGCCCAGATGCGGCAGCTTGGGAAATCGGCGCAGGAAATCGATATTGGCGGCGAGCGATCGCAACGGCGGCCTCTGGGAACCGGCAGGAGTCTCAAACGTCAGCTTGCAGAGATAGTTGCTGCGGCGCGAAATAAAAAGTCCGTAGAGTGACGGCTCCCCTGAAATCCAGGTGAAGTGTTAATTCGGCATCACGCGTCTCATTCATGACAGGAATGCGACGATGGTCACGATTGCGCGAGCCCCATCGTTAATAGGTCTTGGTACGGATTCCAACCTCACGCGGCGGCTACTCCGGCCATGGCGCGCGTCCCGGCCAGGAAAAGCGCTGGGCGAGCGCATCGAGCACAGCATCGACGATGGGCTCGCCGCCATTGCCATTGGTCATGACGACGGCACCCTGCCCGCTGGCCGGACAGGCGACCAGTCCGCTGCGGAAGCCAAGATTGTTGCCGCGCTTCATTGCGATGCGCTGCGGCCCCTCACCCTTCAACGCGACACCGACGCCGTAGCCGAGATTGTCGACGGAGGTGAGCATCCCGGCCAGCCCGTCGGCGCCGAACATCGTTTTTTGTCCCTTGTGGGCTGCGATCATTGCCAGAACGATCCTTGCCAGGTCCGCCGGCGTCGACCACAGGCCGGCGGCGGCGTATTCGGGATAGACATGCCAGCCCCCAGCGATGCTGCGGCCCGTATCGTCGTGCGCCATTGCAAAGAATGCGTGCTGCGACTTGTCCGGCGGCTGAAAGAAACCGGAGCGCGTCATCGCCAGCGGTCGCAGGACATGGTCACGCGCCAGATCGCGGAAAGACTGGCCGACCGCGTCCTCCATCGCGACCTCGGCGACCTGGCAGCCGCCACCGGAATACGCCCTCACCGCGCCCGGCGGTGTAATCATCCGCACCGGCAACGAATTGGCCGGCGGCACACCGTCGAGAATCTGGATGCCGGTCGGCAACGGCGCGCCCACGGCATAACCGGGATAGCCAGGCACATTGCAGCCGGCGGTCATGCCGAACAATCGCCGCAGCGTCACCGGCCGCGGCGATTTTGCCGGAAGCGGCGGCAGCTTCCAGCGCTTCAGATAGATCGCGACATTCGCATCGAGGGATAATTTTCCCGAGTCCGCCAGCGCAATTGCGGCCATCGCCGCAACGGTCTTGGAGATCGACGCCGCCTGATATGGCGTGTCGGGGCCGACGGGCGCAGCTTGCGTGGCGCTGCGGTGGCCGCGCTGAACCAGGCTGACGCGTCCGCCCTCAACCAGCGCCACGCTGATCGACGGAACGTGGCGCCGATCCCGCTCCCGATCGAAGCCGGCGACGATGTCGGCGAGCAATTTTGCCTCGGCGCCAAACGCCTGCGAGCCGGCGACCAGCGCCGCCGCGCCGCCAGCGATCAGCGCGCGGCGGGTAAACGCAATTTTCTCAACCTTCTCGCCACCCTCAGCCACGCCCTGCCCCCGGATCAACCGCCCCGCGCGAGCTTACTCCAGCGCCGCTTCTCGACAAATTCCGCGTAAGTCGAATGCCCTATCCCGCAAGCGCATCAGGGGGGCGCGGGCGCGAGCATTGAAAAACCGGCACTCGCAGCCCTACAATGGGTTCCGAAAATCACTGAAAACAACAAGGAAACGCCATGGCGCGCCTGAAGTTCGGAGCCTTCCTCGCGCCGCATCATCCCATCGGCGAGCACCCGATGCTGCAGTTCCGCCGGGACCTCGATCTGGTCGAGCACCTCGACAGGCTGGGCTACGACGAATTCTGGTGCGGCGAGCACCACTCCTCCGGCTGGGAGATGATCGCCTCGCCGGAGATGTTCCTGGCCGCCGCCGGCGAGCGCTCGAAGCGCATCATGCTGGGCACCGGCGTGGTCTCGCTGCCCTACCACCACCCCTTCAACGTCGCCCAGCGCATGGTGCAGCTCGACCACATGACCGGCGGCCGCGCCATCTTCGGCTCGGGCCCCGGCGCGCTGGCCTCGGACGCGCATACCCTGGGCATGGACCCGATGGTGCTGCGCGACCGCCAGGACGAGGCGATCGGCGTCATCCGCCGGCTGATGCGCGGCGAGCGGGTCACGGCGAAGACCGACTGGTACACCCTGCAGGACGCCGCCCTGCAGCTGCTGCCGCTGCAGGAGGACATGCCCTTCGTGGTGGCCTCGCAGATCAGCCCCTCGGGCATGACGCTCGCCGGCAAGCACGGCATCGGCATCATCTCGATCGGCTCGATGTCGGACGAGGGCCTGCAGTCGCTGCCGCAGCAATGGGCCTTCGCCGAGGACGCGGCGAAGAAGCACGGCACCACCGTCAGCCGCGCCAATTGGCGCGTACTGCTGACATGGCACATCGCCGAGACCCGCGAGCAAGCGCGCCGCGAGGCCCGCGAAGGGCTGATGCGCTGGCACAATGAATATAATGTCGGCACATTGATGCGGCCGGGCGTGCTTCCGTTCAAGTCGCCCGACGACGCCGTCGACCAGACCGCCTTCGTCGATGGTGCGGCATCTGCCATCGGCACGCCGGACGATCTCGTCAACCTGATCAAGAATGTAATGAAATTGTCCGGCGGCGTCGGCTCCATCATCGGTTTCGTCCATGACTGGGCCAACATCGAAGCGACGCGGCGCAGCTGGGATCTCGTCGCACGCTATGTGGTGCCGGAGATCAACGGTTACATCGACAGCCTGCGCAAGTCGCAAAAATTCGTGATCGAGAACCGCGCCATTTTCGAACGCGCCGGAGAAGCCGTGATGGCCAAGATCCTGGGCAACGAGAAGGCGGCCGCCGCGCTGGCCGATACCGGCCCGGGCCGCGTTCCGATGGCAACGGCGAACGCGCCGGATTTGCAGAAGGAGGCGGCGAAGCGGAAAGCGTGACCGGGAGACTATCCAGCACATGCGACCCGGGGTACTCTCGAACGAGCCGGAATTTCGATCCTGATTGAATCAGAACTGAAGCTCCGGATTCCTGATTGACGCGTTTTCCTCGCGCGAACCAGTATCCATTTCGCTCGAAAACGCGCTAACGGAGCGAACGCCATGTCGATGCAGAGCGCGATGTCTCCCGCCGTCACGACGCCGCCGAGCCCGAAGGCGCTGCGGCATATTCCCGGCGATGAAGGCTGGCCGATCATCGGCAACACCTTGAAGGTGCTGGCCGACCCGAAGGGGCAGATCGAGCGACAGGCCGCCAAATACGGCCCGATCTACCGCACCAATCTGTTCGGCGAGACCAGCCTCACGCTGCTCGGACCGGAGGCCAACGAGCTCGTACTGTTCGATCAGGGGCGCCTGTTCTCCTCGACGCACGGCTGGGGACCGATCCTGGGCCTGTTGTTCCCACGGGGGCTGATGCTCCTGGATTTCGAGGAACACCGCCTGCACCGCCGCGCATTGTCGGTCGCGTTCAAGTCGGGACCGATGAAATCCTACCTCGTCGATCTTGACCGCGGCATCGCCGCGCGGGTGAAGCAGTGGAAGGAGCAGCCTGGCGAGATGCTCGTTTATCCGGCGATGAAACAGCTCACGCTCGATCTGGCGGCGACGTCCTTCCTCGGCGAGGACATCGGACCCGAGGTCGCCGAAATCAACCGGGCCTTCATCGATATGGTGGCGGCCGCAGTGGCGCCGATCCGCAAGCCACTGCCGTTCACGCAGATGGGCCGCGGCGTGGCCGGACGCAAACGCATCGTCGCCTATTTCTCCGAACAGATTCCGATCCGCCGTGCGCGTGGCGGCGGCGAGGATCTGTTCTCGCAATTGTGCCAGGCCACCCATGAAGACGGCGCGCTGCTGTCGACCCAGGACATCATCGATCACATGAGCTTCCTGATGATGGCCGCGCACGACACATTGACGTCGTCGCTGACCTCCTTTGTCGGCGAGCTCGCCGCTCATCCGGAATGGCAGCAGCAGTTGCGCGATGAAGTGAAGGGGCTCGGCATCGAGGCCAACGATCCCTCCAGCATCGACAATCTGGAGAAGATGCCGCTGTCGGAAATGGCGTTCAAGGAAGCGCTGCGGCTGAAGCCGCCGGTGCCGTCGATGCCGCGCCGCGCGGTACGCGATTTCTCGTTCCGCGGTTATGACATTCCCGCCGGCGCCGCCGTCGGCGTCAACCCGCTTTACACGCATCACATGCCGGAGATCTGGCCGGACCCGGACCGGTTCGATCCCCTGCGCTTCACCGACGAGGCGCAGCGCAACCGCCACCGCTTCGCCTGGGTGCCGTTCGGCGGTGGCGCGCATATGTGCCTCGGACTACACTTCGCATACATGCAGGCAAAGACCTTCGCCAGGCACCTGCTGCAGAACGTCGAGGTATCGCTCGAGCCGGGCTACAGCGCGGACTGGCAGATGTGGCCAATCCCCAAGCCGCGCGACGGGCTCAAGGTCAGGATCAGGCCGGTATGAAGCCGGGACTGTCAGGTTCCATGGTCAAACGCCTTGCGTAGCTCGACGTAACCCTGTTGCTGCTGTGTCCAGTTGCGGCCGCCGGTGATGGCGCCGTCAACCACGAGGTCATGACCATTGACGAAAGAGGACTCGTCGCTGGCCAGAAACACGGCCGCATGCGCGATATCGTCGGGAAGACCGGCGCGCGGAATCGGCTGCGCAGCCTTATAGACCTCGCGCATCACGGCAGGCGTCCTCTCGGCGGCCTCGATTGAAAGACCCAGCGCCTTGCCGAAGATGCCGGTTGCGATCGCGCCCGGCGAAATCGAGTTGACACGGATATTGGACTCGCCGAGTTCCATCGCCACGCATCTCGTGAGATGGATGACCGCGGCCTTGGCTGCGCCATAGACCACCGAAGAAGAAAAGCCGGCAAGCCGTCCAGCGATGCTACCGTTGTTGATGATGCTGCCGGAGCCCTGCTTCTTCATGTACGGCGCGGCGTGCTTCATGCCGAGCATGACGCTGCGCACGAGTGTCGCCATGGCGGCATCGAAACGATCGACCTCCAGCCCCTCGATGCCGCCGGTTTGCGCTGGGCCTCCGGCGTTGTTGAACAGGCAATCGATCCTGCCGAACTTGTCGACGGCAAGCGCGATCAACGCGCGCATCTGGTCTTCCTGGGTGACGTCGGTCTGGCGGAAAGTACAGGCGGCACCAAGCTGCTTCGCCAGCGCTTCGCCTTCGGGCACGCGGCGTCCCGCTATCACGATCTTCGCGCCTTCGGCGACGAACACTTCGGCTGTGCGAAGCCCGATTCCGCTTGTTGCGCCCGTGATCACCGCAACCTTGCCGTCCAGCCGCCCCATGACGAATCTCCTCTGTAGAAAATGCAGCTCTTGTCTGTCACACTATCTCTGCCGCGGGAAACCGCCGCAAGTAGGCGCGCGGGGGCATATTACCGCTGCCGCCGTCGATGCGCTGGAAAACCGCCGCCTTGCCTCATGCTCGGCCATAATTTGGCGCCGCCAATCACGTCAAGTAACTAGTCCATGGCAAGATTGATCGACGAATTCCGGCGCGGATGGCTGGGTGGTTCCAAGCCCCCGCTGCTGCTCGCCATCAGTATTGCGATCGTTACCCTGGCGCTATCGACGCTCACGCGATGGGGATTTGCCCAGGTCCGCCCCGATATCTTCTTCACGCCTTATGTTCCGGCGGTGGTGTTGACGACCATGTTCGGCGGCTACCGGATCGGAGTCCCGACCGCACTTGCCGCTGGCGCATTGGGCATGACCGTCAATTTCGGCGACACCACCGCAGACGCCGCGCGCTTTGTCCTGCTTGCGATCTTCCTCGTCGTATGCGGCGTAGCCATTTGGGGCGTTGAACACTATCGGAGAATCGCCGCAAGGCAGCAGGACATCTCCAGACGGTTGCTGGAGGAAGAAGAATACCGCAAGCGACTCGTCGAGGAATTGCAGCACCGTCTGAAGAACAAGACCTCCACCATCCATGCCGTGCTGCATCAGGTGCTGGCCGACCAACCGCAGACATGGAATGCAGTCGATCGCCGCATCCGTGCGCTGTCGGCGACAGACGACCTGATTTCGCGGATGGACGGCACGGGCTGCGACATCCGCGAGCTCCTGCGGTCCGAACTCGGACCCTACGGCCATGTTCGCTTCAACCTCAACGGGACGCCGCTGTTCTTGCCAGCCAAACTGGCAGTCAGCCTGGCGCTGATGTTCCATGAGCTTGCGACCAACGCCAGCAAATACGGCGCCTTCGCCTCCGCGCGCGGCTTCCTTCAGGTATCATGGACGGTATCGGACGACCGACTCAGCATCACCTGGGACGAGACGGAAGGCCCGACGGTGGAGCACATCGGCAAGCCTGGCTTCGGCACGAAGCTCCTGAATTCAGCGCTGCGGCCCTTCGATGGCAAGACCGAGATCAGCTACCTCAAGAGCGGCGTTCATTGCATCATGCAGTGCCGGATTCCCGCAAGCTGAGCCCCGGGCGTACCGGTGACATGCGCCTCCAGCACAGCTGTGCGAGCGTTCCATTGACACTCCGTTAATACAGATCGAATTGCGACGAGCGCCGAAAAGACGCGGCAACCGCAGCGCCGGGTTAACTAAAACTACAACGGATGAGGCCACTCTCCTCACCATGCACGGCTCCCGCAACGACGTCCCGCAACCCGGCGCGAACAAGCCCGGAAACGACATCGAATCTGAGAACTCCGCTTCGGAACTGAGCATCCTGCGCGATGTTCTCAGATTGCTGCCGAACGGCGTCACGGTGCAGGACGATCAGGGGCGGGTTCTGCTGGCGAACGACGCGGCAATCACGCAACTGCAAATCGACGCGAACGCTGCTCTTCCGCAAGCGCCTCGTCGCGACGCCGCCCTCGAGGCTTTTCGTACCGGCCAGCCAATGGTGGTCGAGGAAAGCGTCGATCGCGAAGGCGGCCGACAGGTATTTCTCACCTGTCACCAGCCGGTACGAATCGCCGAGCGCGACGTCCTGCTATCAAGTTCTGCCGACATAACCGGACAGAAAGCATTCGAGGACCATCTCTTCCGCTCGGCCTACTATGACGAGCTGACGGACTTGCCGAACCGGCGGGTGATCGAGCACCGCGTGAACAAGCTGCTCACGGCCGAGGACACTTCCGGATTTGCGCTCGCCTTTCTCGATGTCGACAATTTCAAGCAGATCAACGACTATTACGGCCACGCCGCCGGCGATGCGCTGCTCGTCGAAATGGCTCGCCGGATCAGCCTGAACCTGCGCCAGTCGGACATGCTGTCGCGGATCAGCGGCGACGAGTTCGTCCTGCTGCTGCACCCGGTGCAGGACCAGGAAGAGGTCTCCGAGTTCATTCGGTTCATGCTGGAGCGGGTCAAGGCGCCGTTCTTTATCGACGGCTCGGAAATCTTCGCTTCGGTTTCGATAGGCGTCAGTCTCTACCCCGATCACGGCCGGAGCTACGACGCCCTGCGTCACAACGCCGACATCGCAATGTATCGCGTCAAGAACGCCGGCAAGGGAGCTGCAGCGTTTTTCGACGACAGCATGGAGCAGGAAGTGCAGGCCCGCATGAAGGTCGAGCAGTCGCTGCGGCTCGCCATCCTGGAGAAGCGATTCTGCTGCGCGTTCCAGCCCAAAGTCGACATCCGCACTCGCGAGATCAAGGGCATCGAGGCGTTGGTCCGGCTGCGCGATGACCTGGGCGTCATTCAGGCTCCCGGCACCTTCATCAATCTCGCGACCGAACTCGGCCTGATCGACGAACTGACGCATCTCGTGCTGGCCGACATCGTCAGGTCAATCGACCTGATCAACGACACGTTCGGTCACAAGACCACGATCAGCGTCAACGTCGCCGCCAAGCAGGCCGGCAACCGCGAATTCATGCGTCCTTTCGCCGAGGCGCTGGAACGGACCGGTTTTCCGAAGCGGTTCATGATCGAAGTGACGGAGGACGCCTTCGTCACCAAGAGCGTGTTCCAGGATGAAATATTGCCGATCCTGCGTGAGATCGGCGTCGGTATTTCGATCGACGATTTCGGTACCGGCTATTCATCGCTGTCGGCGCTCGCCGACATCACCGCAGACGAGATCAAGATCGACCGCTCCTTCATCACCGACATCCATAAGCGGCCGCGCAGCCAGGGCATCCTGCGCGCCATCGAATCGCTGTCGGAAGCGCTTGGCATGACCGTGATCGCGGAAGGCATCGAGACCCACGAGGAACTCGCCTATCTGCAGGCTGCGACCAAGATCCGCTACGCGCAAGGTTACTACTTCGACAAGCCGATCTTCCTCGAGGACCTCAAGCTGGCGACCCCGCCGCGGAGCGAGTCGCGCGGCCTGCTCGAGAGCCGCCCGGCACAGGAAAGCCGCAGCGGCTATTCGCGGGCGCCAGGCTACCGTCGCTGAACGCGCACGGATTTCTCTTAACACAACGTTTACCACGATCGGCGCGCTCCCTGCGCATTCGGAGCATCGATTAAGGCTGGAGTAACCGGATTTCCTAACGGGAATGCCATTCCTCGTGTCGTACCCATGACCTGCTGGGACTTGCGTAGATGCGAACACTACTTGCAAGAATGACAGGCTGGATTGCCGCGACAACCGCCGGGCTGCGCGCCATTGGCGCGTTCGTTCGCGGCGGCCCTCTATTGTGGCTTTTCCTCTGCGGCGTTCTGCTTACCGGCGCGATCCTCGTCGGCACGACCGTCATGATCGGCCAGTTCCGCGAGCGGGCGCTCGCCAACGGCGAACGCGAGCTGGAAAACACCGTTTTGCTGCTGACGCGCCATTTCGACCGGCAATTCGAAGATTCCGACCTCATCGCGCACAACCTCATCGCTCAAATGGGAATTGCGCAGATGACTTCGCCTGAAGAACTTCGGCAGAGAATTTCGGGGCTCGAGATGCACGAGCTGCTGAAATCGAGAGTTGGCGTGCTTTCCCATATCGGCGACGTCAATCTCTTCGACGCCAATGGAAAGCTGATCAACTCTTCCGGGGCATGGCCGCTGCCGGACGTGAACATTTCCGACCGCGACTATTTCTCGACGCTACAATCCAACTCGCGGCAGGTTTCCGTCCTGACCGGACCGGTTCGCAGCTATTTCACCGGCGGCTGGACCACGATCCATGCGCACCGCCTGAGCGGCGCCGGCAACATCTTCCTTGGTGCGATGGCGCGCCGCATCGATCCCGGCAAATTCGAGAAATTCTTCGCCTCCATCGCGCTTGGCCATGGGGCGGCGATCTCCCTGTTTCATCGCGACGGAACCCTGATCGCCAGGCATCCGCATGTCGAGGCGATGATCGGACAGAAAATTCCCAATGCCGCGCTGGTGCACGGAGTCCAGGCCAAGGGCGGCCTGCAAACCATGCGAATCAAGAGTCCCGTGGACGGGCAGGACCGCTTGGGCGCGGCAGCGCCGCTGCGCGATTATCCCCTCACGGTGGTCGCGACGGCAACTGTTTCGAGCACACTCGCCGACTGGCGCGACCAGACCAGAGCCATGATCGTGGGCGCTGGCTTGATGACGCTGGCAATCGTGGCGACGATGCTTCTGATCGTACGGCACCTCAATCGGCAGAAGCAGCAGCTCGACACCGCGCTGAACAACATGACGCAGGGTCTGGTGCTGTACGACGGTTCGGCGCGCCTGGTCCTGAGCAACCAGCGCTACATCGACATGTTCGGACTGTCGAAAGATGTCGTCAAGCCCGGCGCAAGCGCTCTCGACGTCATCCGGCACCGAAAGGCGACCGGTTCGCTCGATGGCGATGCCGACGAATTCTACGCCTCGATCCGGAGCCGCGTCGCGGAGCGCTCGGTATCGAAATCGACCGCGCGTTCCGTCGATGGCCGCAGCTTCGAGATCGTGAACAAGCCGCTGCCGCAGGGCGGTTGGGTCGCCACCGTTGAAGACATCACCGAGCGCCAGCGGCTGGAGCAGGAGCGCGACCGCAACTATGCCTTCCTGAGCCAGATCCTCGACCACATTCCTTCGCAGATCACGGTGAAGGATGCTCTAGATCGCCGCTATCTACTTGCCAACCGCGTGGCCGAGGAACAGTTCGGCGTGGCGCGCGGAGAGATCGTCGGCAAGACCGCGTCTGACCTGTTCCCGCCGCATTCCGCCGAGCTCATTACCGCCGATGACGACAAGGCACAACAATCCGGCAGCGTGGTCAAGGATGAGCACCTCTGGAATAGTCAGGCGCACGGCAAGCGCTACATTACCTCGACGCGAATCGGCATCCGTGACGGCTCTGGCGAAGTCCGTTACATCGTCAACGTGGTCAATGACGTCACGGAACGCCGCCGCGCCGACGAGAGGATCGCACATCTCGCGCACTACGATCCGCTCACCGACCTTCCCAACCGCGTATTGTTCCGGGAGCAAATGCAGCTCGAGCTGCAAAAAGTCTCGCGCGGCGAGCAATTCGCGCTGCTCTATATCGACGTCGACGAATTCAAGGGGATCAACGACTCGCTTGGCCACCAGGTTGGCGACGAATTGCTAAAGGCGGTCGCCAGTCGAATCCGGGGCTGCATCCGGGCGACCGATTTGATCGCACGCCTCGGCGGCGACGAATTCGCCGTGATCCAGACCGGGATCAACGGTGTCAATGATGTAGTAGACCTCGTCATCCGTATCCGCGAAACGCTGCGTCAACCGTTCCAGTGCCTGGGGCATCATCTGTCCTCCGAAGCCTCCATCGGCATCGCTTTAGCGCCGCAGGACGGCACCGACATCGACCAGTTGATCAAGAACGCCGACCTGGCGATGTATGGCGCAAAGGCCGACGGCCGCAGGACCTATCGCTTCTTCGAGCCGGCCATGGACGCAAGCGCCAAGGCGCGGCTGGCGCTGGAGCAGGATCTGCGCCATGCGCTGACTCATGGCGGTTTCGAGGTGCACTACCAACCACTGGTCGACCTGGGGAGCGACCGGGTGACCGGCTGCGAGGCCCTGGTGCGCTGGCACCACCCCGAACGCGGCATGATCTCGCCTGCGGACTTCATCCCGGTTGCGGAAGACACCGGTCTGATCGTCGAGCTCGGCGACTGGGTATTGCGGACAGCCTGCGCAGAAGCCGCCAGCTGGCCGGAACATGTCCGCCTTTCCGTCAACGTCTCCCCGGTTCAGTTGCGCGAAACGACGCTGGCGCTGCGAATCGCGAGTGCGCTCGCTTTCTCGGGCCTGCCGGCGAACCGGCTGGAAATAGAGATCACCGAGGCCGTTCTGATCGGCGACGACGCGACCGCACTCACTATCCTGCATGAACTCAAGGCTATTGGCGTCAGGATCGCGCTCGACGATTTCGGCACCGGCTATTCGTCGCTGAGCTATCTGAAACGTTTTCCGTTCGACAAGATCAAGATCGACCGCTGTTTCGTCGCTGATATCGCCGAAGTCGACGGCTCGTCGGTGATCGTGCAGGCGGTGGTGAACATCGCGGCATCCTGGAACATGACGACCGTAGCCGAGGGTGTCGAGACAACGGAGCAGAAGGACCTGCTGCGTGCACTCGGCTGCCACCAGATGCAGGGTTATCTGTTCTCCGCTGCCAGACCAAGCGCCGAATTGCGAAAGCTGCTCGCTCCTTCCCAGGGCGACGTGGCGGCGGTGGCGTGATGGTGAACGATTCGACCAGGATCCGGAAAGGCAGCGATGCGGCCAATCATTATGCCGCGCGACTGTTGCAGCATCTGGTGGTGCCGACTTTCGTGATCGACGCCGACCGCCGCGTGGTGGTATGGAACCGCGCCTGCGAGCGCCTCACCGGCATAACCGCGACGGAGGTGCTCGGCACGCGCAATCACTGGCAGGCCTTTTATGAAGACGAGCGCTACTGCCTCGCCGATCTCGTGGCGCTCGGCCGCCTCGATCTGATCGGCGACCTCTATTCCGAGTTCGTCGCCACTAAAGATGACAGCGTCGGCTCCAGCGCGGAGAACTGGTGCATGATGCCCCGGCTCGGCAATCACCTCTATCTCGCGATCGATGCCGGCCCGATCCTTGACGACGACGGCAATCTGATCGCAGTGGTGGAAACGCTGCGCGACATGACCGAGCACAAGCGCGCCGAGATGGCGCTGAAGACGCTGGCCGCCAAGGACGCGCTGACCGGGCTCGCCAACCGGCGCTCCTTCGACCAGGCCATCGAGATGGAGTGGGCGCGCGCCGAACGCTCGGGACGGCCGCTAGCGCTGTTGTTCGCCGACGTCGATCACTTCAAGCTGTTCAACGACAATCACGGCCATCAGCGCGGCGACGAGTGCCTGCGCGATATCGCGGTCATGATCGGCAAGACCGCGATCCGGCCGACGGATCTTGCCACCCGCTACGGCGGCGAGGAATTTGCCATCATCATGCCGGACACCGACATGGCGGCCGCCTGCACGGTGGCGGACCGGCTGCGCCATGCCGTCGCCGAAATGCGCATCGCACTGGGCGAGCCCACCGACGATGCATGCGTCACGCTAAGCGTGGGCGTCGCCACCTATGTCCCCGGACAGGACGTCGTGGGACCGGAATGGCTGATCGGCCAGGCCGACCAGGCGCTCTATGCCGCCAAGCATATCGGCCGCAACCGCGTGGTCTCCGCCGACACCATGCTGCTCGAGCTCGCCAAGGCCCGACTGATCCGCAGCGGGGCTGCCGAGCCTGCGTCGGAACCGCCACGCAAGGCCCGCGGCTAATCCTCGCGATAGCCCTACCGTACGGTTTTTGCCGTACTATATTTGCGCGGTGTCACACGGTGCAAACGAGGGCATTTGCCATGCAGCCGGTCTCCATCATTCTCAATATCCTCTGGATCCTGATCGGCGGCGCCTGGATGGCATTCGGCTGGCTGGTGGCTGCCGTGGTGATGGCGATCACCATCATCGGACTGCCTTGGGCGCGCGCGGCGTTCAACATCGCGGTTTACACGCTGCTGCCGTTCGGCTCGCGCGCCGTGCGCCGCGACGAGGTGACCGGGATCCCCGACATCGGAACGGGGCCACTCGGCGTCATCGGCAACGTCATCTGGTTCGTGCTCGCCGGCTGGTGGCTGGCGCTCGGCCACCTCATCACCGCAATCATCTGGGCAGTGACCATCATCGGATTGCCTTTCGCCTGGGCGCATCTCAAACTGGCCGGTATTGCGCTATGGCCGGTCGGCCGGACGATCGTGCCGGCGTGATGCGCATCACCGCACGGAGCAATCACCATGGCGCTGTTTCTCGTCATCTCCAATCCGAGGCCCGAACGGCCTTCGGAAATGGCCTCCCGGCGGCAGAGCTTCTGGCCGTGGATCGGCAGGCATGAGACAGCCGGCATATGCAAACATATCTACGCCCGGGTCGGCCGCGGAGCCGTGGCGGTATTCGATGTCGAGAGCAACGATCAATTGCATCGCATCCTGAACGAATGGGCCGACATTATCCCGGCGGAATTCGACGTCTATCCGCTGGTGGACGTGGAGGCGACGCGCAAGATGCTGGCCGCACAGGTCGCGGCCAACAGGGACGGCTAGCTGTTCAGGTCCTTGCAGCGGCGCCACTCGGTCGGCCGGTCGCCTTTCTCTCCCTGACGCGAGAACGCCTGATATTCGCTGCGCAAGATGATGCTCACGGTGTCGCCCGCACCGGCATCACCGGATGGAATGACATAGTCGAAGGCGTGCCGGCTGTAATTGCCGGCGATCTGCTTGCCGCTCGGGATGACGATGTTGTCACCCCTGATAGACATGCGCTGACCATCGGCGCTGCACCAGTCGCCGTCGATGGCATCGGCTTTCGCAATCCTCGCCGGCAACACCGCAACCAGCAATAGCGCAATCAATAGCCGACGAAGGGACATCGCTTCCTCCTACGCGGCAAGCCGCCCGCGATTGTTTTCGGCCAGAATCGGGCGGATCAGCCGGCCAAAACGCTCGGCTTCTTCGTCGTGGAGATAGCCTGACAGGCAGAACGAGTTGCATCCGGCGTCGATGAACTGCTGCAGGATCGACGCGCATTGCTCGGGATTGCCGACCACGGCAATGCCGGCGCCGGGACGAACTTTGGTGATGCCGGTCCACAGATTGGGCATCAGCAGATCGCCGTGCTCTCGGGCGAGCTGCTGCACCCGCATGTTGGCTTCCGACCTGTTGTAGAGCGTCTTCATCTCCTCCTTCTGGCGCTCGGTGGCGTGACGCACGAGCTGGTCGGCCGCTTCCCACGCCTCTCCCTCATTCTCGCGGCAGATCACCTGCAGGCGCATGCCGAAGCCGATATCCTTCTCGCGACCATGCGCGCGTGCGAGCTGCCTGATCTCCGAAATATTTGCAGCGATCTTCTCGGGTAGGTCGCCCCAGAACAGGTGCACGTCGGAATGCTTGGCCGACAATTCCCAAGCCTGGCGCGAACCGCCGCCGAGATAGAATTTCGGGTGCGGCTGCTGCAGCGGCCGCGGCCGGATGAAGGCGCCGGAGATCTTATGGAACTTGCCGTCGAAATGCACCGGCCCGCGGGTCGACCACAGCGCCTTGAGAATGGAGACTTCCTCTTCCATAAGCGCGTAGCGCTCTTCCTTGGGGTAGCGGATGCCTTCGGACTCGACCTCGCTCTCGTTCTGCCCCGCAATCAGGTTGATGCAGATGCGACCGCCCGACATCTGGTCAAAGGTCGAGATCATCTTGGCCATCAGCACCGGATTGATGTAGCCGGGACGAGCCGCAATCAGCGGCTTGATCCTGCTCGACCGCGCCGCCATGAAAGCGCCGGTCATCCAGGCCTCCCAGCACACCGAGCCAACCGGGATCAGAAGATATTCGAAGCCGGCCTGTTCGGCAGCCCGCGTCACGCGATCACACAGTTCCACCGATCCGGGGATCTGGGCCTCAGGCAGGCCATAGGCCGTGGTGTCGCCGTGTGTCGGCAGGTACCAGCCAAATTCCAGCGGACGCATCTCTGTCTCTCCCGTATACGGGGCGCGCTGCCTGCGCGCCTTCTCGCATCCAGTTTACAGCCTGGATCGGACAGGACAATCCGCCGGGCGGCGATCGTCAGGCAGCTCAGGGGCAGAGATAGCCGGTGCCGCTCGGATTCTTGAAGCACCCGACCGATTCCGGCAGCAAATGCCGCGGCAGCCACAGCACGATCTCGGGAAGGAAGATACAGAACGTGATGGTGGCGAGGAAAATGACGTAGATCGGGACCGACGCGGTCATGGCCCGGCCGAATCGTATGCCGACGAATTTCGATGCCATCAGCAGCGCCAGTCCGTAGGGCGGCGTGATCAATCCGAAGGCCAGGGTCACGATGATGACCACTCCCATGTGGACCGGGTTGATGTCGGCGCTCTGCGTCAGATCGGTGATGATCGGCATGAAAATGATGATGGCGGGAATCGCATCGATGAAGTCGCCGACGATCACGAACAGCAGCACCAGCAGCAGCATGATCATGAAGGGATCGCCGCCCGCCGCCGCCGATATCCAGCCCGACACGACGGCCGGACCGCGCAGATAGGCCAGCATCCAGCCGAACATCGAGGCCGCGCCGATGGTGATGAGCGGGATGGAGTACAACAATCCCGTCATTGCCATGTCGCGCGGCAGATGCACGAGATGCCGTGGGTTGAGCAGCGGGATCGCGACGAACACGATATAGGCAACGGCGATGATGCCGGCCTCGGTCGGCGTGAACTGCCCGGTGAGAATGCCGCCCATGATGATGAGCGGGATCATGAGCGGGATCGCAGCCTGCTTGGTCGCCGCGCTGAACTCACCGAACGTCGCGCGCGGACGCCGGATGCCGACCGGGCCGAATAAATGGCTGTAGATCATCAACCCGATGCCGACCAGCACGCCGGGCACGACACCGCCGAGAAACAGCCCGCCGATCGAGACATTGCCGGTGGCGCCGTAAACCACCGCCATGATGCTGGGCGGGATCAGGTTCGCCATGGTCGAAGCCGAGGCGATCAGCGCGGCGATGAACGCGAGGTCGTAGCCTTCCCGCTTCATTTCCGGCGCGAGCGTCCGCGACAGCACGGCAACGTCGGCGGCCGACGAGCCGGATATTCCGGCGAAGAACATGCTGAAGATCGTCACCACCTGCGCGAGGCCGCCGCGCAGGTGACCAACCATCGTCTGCGACAGCGCGATCATGCGGCCGGTGACGTTGGCCGAGGTCATGAGGTCGCCGACCAGCAGGAAGAACGGCACCGCCAGCAGCGCCTCGGTGTCCACGCCGTTGAAAAGCTGCGCCATCATCGAGGCGAGGCTGACCGGCGTGAAGGCGGTGACCACCAGCACGGAGGCGATCAGCGCGAACGCCACCGGCACGCCCATGTAGCCGAGAAACAGGAACAGAAATCCCATCGTGAAGATGAGCACGCCGTTGGTGGTCACAGCGACGTCCTCTTCTCGTCTTCGCGCGACGGTCCGCCGAAGCCGTTATTCCAGCCGTTGACCATTTGTTCGACGGTAAAGACCAGCACCAGAAGGCCGCAGAGCGGGATCGCCGCATAGAGGCTCGACAAGGGTGTCATCGACGGCATGCGCAGGCTCTTGAAGCCGTCGAGAAAATTCAGATAGCCGAAATAGATCATGCAGACGGCGACGCCAAGGACGACGGTCCGGTTGAAAATCTCGAAGAACAGCCGCCTGTTTCCGGTCATCGATTCCGCAAGCACGGCGAGATAGAGATGATCGTTGCGGCGCGTCGCCGCGCCCACGCCGATGAAGATGCCGTAGATGAAGAAGGTCATCGTCGCCTCCTGGAGCCAGAGCCAGGGACGGCCGATGGTCCGGGTGACGACGTCGCACATCACGAGAATGGAGAAGCCGGCGATTGCCACGCCGCACAGGATCATCAGAACCTGTTCGAGCCAGTCCAGCGCACGCCATTTCAGGTGCCGCTGCTCGTCGAGGACGAGGCTGTTGAATCCGCTCATTGCCGACCTGGAATCCGGAATCGAAGGAGGGCGGAGGCGAATTCACCTCCGCCCCGCCAGCGCGAGAGATTATTTGACGTTGCGCACCAGGCCGAGAACCTTGACGGCGTGCGGTCCGAGATCGGAGGCGAGCTTGTCCTGGATCGGCTTGCTGATCTCGGCGAAGCCGGTCTTGTCGACGTTCTTGACGACCTTGACTCCGATCTTCTCGAGCTTGGCGAGCGCCGCGTGCTCGAGCTTGAAGGCGGCCGTGGGCTCGTTCTTGCTGACCTCGTCGGCGGCGGCCTGGACCCACTTCTTCTGCTCGTCGGTGAGGCTGCTCCAGACCTTGTCGCTGACGAACAGCGCGGCGTTGTTCGCCTCGTGCTCGGTGATCGAGAGCACCGGCGCCGGCTCGTAGTGCTTGTTGACGAGGTAGTTGTTGATGCCGTTCTCGGCCATGTCGACCACACCGGTCTGCAGCGAGGTATAGACCTCTCCGAACGGCATATGCACCACCTGGGCGCCGTAGGCGGGGAACAGGGTGTCTTCGGTCACGGTGGCCTGCACCCGCATTTTCATGCCCTTGAGGTCGGCCACTTTCTGCACCGGCTTCTTGCCGTAGATGTTCCGCAGGCCCTGCGACCCGAGGCCCAGCATGTGGGCGCCCTTCATCTTGGCCGCATAGAGCTCCTTCATCGCCGCGATCACCTGGGGATCGGCGAGCACCTTGATGGCATGAGCCTCGTCGCGGAAAATGAAGTGGATCGAGAAGACGCCGGATTCCGGCTGCGCCGTCGAGGCGTTGGCGGTCGACAGGATCACGAAGTCGATGTCGCCGGTCTGGACCTTCTGCAGGGTCTGCGCCTCGGTGCCGAGTTGCGCGCCCGGATACTGATTGATCGAAAGCGTGCCCTTGCTCAGCTCGCCAAGCTTCTTGTTGAACATGTCGGCGCCGATGCCGTAGCCGCTGTTCTTGGGCTGGTCGTAGGCGAACGAGAATTCGCGCTTCTGGGCCGATGCCGCTGTCGACACCATGGCGATGGCGGCGCCAAGCAGAATTCCGCGCGCAAACACCAAATACCGTGAAACGGACATTGAACTCCTCCCCTGCTTTTGCCGCTGTCGCGGACTGATTGTCGTGGGCTGCCCGGGCGGGGCCAGCGGAGGGCATTATGACTGAACTGGATTTGTTCACAAGATAGTATTTCAGATTGTATACTATCCGGCGCAATGGCACATTGCCGGCCATGGTGACCGCCAAGACCATCAGGAAGCCGCCGCCGCGCGGCCAGATCGGAAAGACCGCCGGGACTTCGATCGCCCCGGCTGCGCCTCATGAGCGCGAGCCGATCGCGCATGTGATTGCCAGAAAGCTTGAGGAAGACGTCGTGCTCGGTCGTCTTCACCCGCGCGAGCGGCTGGTCGAGCAGGACTTGTGCACAACGTTCGATACCCACCGCGGCGACATCCGCCTGGCACTGTTCGAACTGGAGAAGCGGGGCATCGTCGAGCGCATTCCCAACCGCGGCGCGATCGTGCGCGATCTCAAGCCGCGAGAGGTCAGTGAAATCTACAGCGTCCGCGAGGAGCTCGAGGTCATGGCGATCCGGATCCTGCCGTTTCCCGTGGCCCCGGCCGACCTTGCCCGACTGGAGGACGTGCAGCGCGGACACAGCAAGGCCGTCGACTCCGGCGACCTGCTGGCGGTGTATCAGAGCAACGTGCAGTTCCACCGCGCGCTGTTCGGACTGTGCGGCAACGCCTGCCTGATCGAGACCATCGAGAACCTCGCGCAGAAGGTGTCCGGCATCCGCTCCTACGCCTATGCCGATCCCGGCGCACTCACCGACGCACGCCGGGACCACATCGCGATGATCGAGGCTCTTCGGCATGGGCGGCGCGAGGAATTGATCAAGCTCACCCGGCGCCACCTCAAGCCGGCGGAGCAGGCCTATGTCCGGGCCTACCGACAGCGCTTCGGCGACAGCGGCGCGGGCGCCTGATCGCCCTGATGCAATTTCCGGGAAGGCGTTGCCCGGTCCCCGCCAATCGGCTAAATGAGGTCCTCCGCACCCGTAGCTCAGCTGGATAGAGCGTTGCCCTCCGAAGGCAAAGGTCACACGTTCGAATCGTGTCGGGTGCGCCACTCCTCAACACACGCGTAGCCAATTTCTTACTTTAGGGAGCCCCCGCCGCCGGCTGTTCGTCAATGGCGAGTGGAACAAAAAGCTCCGCTGCGATGCGCCATCCGATCTGCTCATGCTGCCACCGCGCCATGTAGGCACCGCGAACGAGGCGTGTTTTCCAGCGACCTTCCCACCTGCCGATTTCGACGGCCGCCGCATCGCTGACTTCAATGGACTGCGGCCCTCGGACGTAGGTCACGAATGCCGGATCGGAAAAGCTCCTGTCGAACGCCTTCGCCATCGCAGCCGCGCCATCGAAAAGCTCCCCGCTGCTTGCAATGATCCTGACATCGTCGCGCATGATCGCTACCGCGGCTGCAACGTCGTGGCGGGCGATCGCCGCATTGGATCGGCTGCGCAGTTCGCGGATCGTTGCTTCGGCATCATCAGATGCGGCCTGCGTCGGCATCTCAGATCCCCTTCCAACCAGTTGCCTGTTCGACGTGAAAAGCGGCTCCGCTTGCTGGATTTTCTCCAAGTCAGCCGAGCAGGTTCTTCAGCTTCGCCACTGCGCTGTCAGGTGTCGTCAGCACCGGCCGGCCGGTCGCTTCGGTCACCTTCCCGGCGGCCGGCGCCATGCTGTACTGCGCCAGCGCGATGACGTCGCAATCGCGCAGATCAGCCGCGGCTTTCACCACCAAGCGGTCATGCTCGGCGCGGTCGCCGCGGTCGAGTGCGGCGAGCGCGCCTTCCGCGAGCTTCGGCACGAGTTCGACGGAGGCCGGGAATTCCGCCGGCATCGAAGCCAGCGTCGGTGCAAAGGTCGAGAGCAGGCCGATGCGGCGGGCCTGGGATGCGGCCTGCTCGATCATCGCCTCGTTGGGCTTGAGTACCGGCATCGGCGCGCGCGCCCGCGCCACCGCCTCGATGCAGGGACCGAAGGCCGAGCAGGTGAACAGGATCGCGTCGGCCCCGGTCGAGCCGGCGTAGTGGCCAAGTTCCAGGAAGCGGTCCGTCATCGCCGGCGTGAGCTCGCCGTCGCGCGCCAAATCGGCCGACAGGGAATCGTCGAGCAGGTTCATCAGCCGTGCTTCCGGCCAGAGCCTCGCAAAGGACGCTTCGATCGGGACGATCGAATGTTTCAGGGCATGGATCAGGGTGATGCGCATGACTTGGCAGATTGACGCTCGAGCGAGCGATGTCAATCCATGTGGGGTGGACCGGTGCCCTACGAAGACCGATCATCCCCGCAACCGGTCAGCTCGTACTACCGGCAAGCGATGTTGCGGCAACAAGCGATCAGTTCGAGGCGTTCTCGCCGCGTCGGATTCCTTCGCCGGCCGAGAAGCTGCGCCCCTTGCGCCGTGACGGACCTGGCCGGTGCATCCGATTCCTGAAGCGATGGCCGACGACAATGAGATCGCCGCGTCCGTCCGGCTCGCCTGCGCCCACGGCCTCTGGCGGATGCTCGATCTCCTGCGGCAGATTGTCCTGCGTAACCGCCTCCAGCATGGCGAGGAACTGCCGGCCGCTGGCGGTGATTTCCCAGCCATCGTCGCCGCGCAACACGTAGCCGTCGCCGAAAATGTCAATGAGGGGAACGCGGGATGCAAGCCGCCTGATCCGCGCGCTCCACTCGGAGCCGCTGGCCGTGAGAACCGCGATATCCCGATTGAGAGAGGAAACCGCCGCGCGGCCACTGCCGTGACTCGCCAGAATCTTCAGTATCGCAACCTGTATGCTCAACAAACGCCCCGGACCGCAACGGTTCTTGTTTTTCTGCGCAGCCAGAAAGGAGTTAAGAGTATCTTCCTGTCCGCGCGAGCGTCCAGCCGCACGGGCAGTTATCCAAGGATTTGAAAACTTGTGCGAAAATTTCGTGCAAAGAATGGAGGCTCAGGCTTTCACGAGGTTCTTGAAGCCGCCATGGATCAGACGCTTGCCATCGAACGGCATGTGGCCCGCATCCGGTGAGCGCAACGAATCCGACCTGCTCGGTCAGGCAAGGTAACGTATTCGGCGACCGATAACCGCAGACCGGCCTGGATCGGCTCTGTGAGGGTTGCTCAAGCGGCGCGATCGAGAATCGCGATGAGCCTGGGATGCATGTGCGCGTTGTGGGTCTTCAGGAAGTTGATCAGGGCCATCTCGTTCGTATGCGGCCGGCCGTCGCGGCCGATGCGTCCGGCCACCCAAAGCACCTCCTCTTCCGTGATGTGCACCGGGACATCGAACGGCGATACGTTAGCTTCCCGATGCGGCTCGCGGTCAAACGCATCCCTGAAAGCATCGAGACCGCCGGCCAGAATCTGTCCCATGAAGGCGCCGACCCCCTGCCCCGGGTCGTCGAGCCAAGCCGCGCGCCTCAGCGCTTCCTGGCGGGTGGGGACCTGATATCCGGATGCCGCCATCAGAAAATTGGCCAGCGCCTTGACGAACAAATCCGACCAGGCGGGGTGATTGTCCGCTTGCGCGGTGGCGTCATTGATATCGAACAGCACTTCGGCCTCCTGGCGGGTAATGGCGATGTTTCCGTCGCCGCCGAAGGCATACAGGATGCGCCGCACCAGTTCGGTTTCCGCCTCATTGATAATGCCGGGCTCGAGTTTGCGGTTGTGGCCTATATAGCCTTCACCCTCGATCACGCCGCGCTTCACCTGCTGAAGGGCGAAGGTGACGAGCCTCACTGGGCTCAATTGAGCGCGCTCAAGCACTCTGACCAACAACTCAAGTTCCGACGCCGTGTCGACGTGGCCGGAATGAGAGATGCGTGCGATCAGCCAATCTGCATTCGCCTCGGAAATATATCCGGCCGGTTCGGCCTGAAAGACGAGATAGTCGGTGAGCGCCTCGACGAAAAAGGGTGGCCATGACACATCCGCCGCATGAGCCAGACGATCGTTCAGAACAAACACCATCTCGGCATCGTCTTCGGTAACCACGCCTTTCCAGAAGACACGGTGGCGAAGCTTCAGGACGTCGTCTGCGGCAATCGCGCCCTGCGCGAGGACGGCGTGTACATGATTGCTGCTCGGCATGGGGCTGACCTCGATTGCATCGGAAGCAGCAGCCTGCCAGACTTGACTTGAGCCTTGCTTAAGGAGGCTGGTGAACCGTATCCCGCCGAATTGGTCGCAATGTGGGGGCTCCACGCTAACGATTCGTCAACCCTGAAAGCCGGGCTCATCTCGCCAATGGACGCGCAAAGCTCAATTCATGGCCGTCGGGGTCCGTGAGATGAAAGTACCGCTCGCCCCATTCGGCATCTCGAGGCGCAGTTGATGGCTTGAAACCCGCCGTCAACGCCTCCTGATAGACGTGATCGACGTCCTTGACATAGAAAATCACACGTCCCCACCAGAACCACTGCCGCGTGGCAGGCTGGGCGGTCAAATTGAGATAGCCGGACCCGGCGCTGAGGCTGGTGAACGGCGCGTCTTCGCCACCGTACAAGGTCTTGAATCCGAGCGCGCGGTAGAACTGCACGGCCTTCGACATGTCATGCGTGGCCAGGGTGATGGCGCTGATTCCTTCAATCATTGATGACGCTCCGATGCCGACTGCACGCGCCTCGCAGGTGATTCAGGCAAAGACGACGGTCTCGTTGGGCTTCTTCTTTACCGAACGCGGAAACGAGGTCCACTTGCCGACCTTGACGTCGTCGGCAACCCATTCGCTGTAGTCGAGCGCACCATGCTCGCGCCAGACCTTGCCGCACAATCTTGAGATCTTCTTGTACCCCGCAAGATTCTTCTTGGGCACGGGGACGACGAAACCATCGACATAGGTCATGAAGATTCCTTTTCCGTTGCGGTCCGTCAGCCGCAGCAGCTCGACGCCGAAGCGGGTGACGCCTGGTACTGGTCGCGCAGCCGCACCCAGTCCATCGGGTAGGGCAACCCCTCTTCGTGGCGCCCGAGCGGCGTGAGATCGAGATAGTGGTAGGCGGCGTTCATCATGTCGAGGCCGCGGGCAAAGCACGAATAGGTGTTGTAGATGCCGCCCGCCTCGTCACGGTAGAACACGCTGATGCCGGGCGCATCCTCGATGCCGAAACCGGACGTGCCGAAATTGTAACGGTTATGACCGGTCTTGATTTCCTCCGGCGTGAACGATACCGCGAAATCGTAATTGAAGTCGCTGCCTTGCGAGGAATACCAGTCGAAGGTCCAGCCCATGCGCGTCCGGAAGGCTTCGAGCTTTTCCAGTGGCGCGCGTGAAACCGCCACCAGCGTGGTGTCGCGTGCAGCGAGATGCAGGATCATGCGTTCGAACCCGTCAGCCCAGAACGAGCAGCTCTTGCATCCGGCATCCCAGTCCGGCGCGAACATGAAATGCTGGACGACAAGCTGCGGCCGTCCCTTGAAGAGATCGGCTAGCCCGACCTTGCCGCCCGGCCCGTCAAACACATAGTCTTTGCCGACTTTCACCCAGGGCAGCGCCCGCCGCTCTTCAGACAAGCGATCGCGCGCACGGGTGAATTCCTTCTCGTGCACCATGTGGGCCTTGCGCGCCTCCAGCCATTCCTCGCGAGAAACGATCTTGTGCGGCTGCATGGGATGCTCCTTCCGGTTCAAGCGAGATAATCTTCGAGCTTGGCGAACAACTCGTTCCAGCCCCTGGCGTGGCCGTCGCGGGCCTTCTCGTCGAAGAACTGTTCGTGGGTGAAGACGAGCAACGTGCCGGCGCCATCGGGCCTGATCGACACCGTCACCATCGATTCCCGTTCGGGCGTCGAATGCCACGCCCAGCTGAACACCAGCCGTTCGTTCGGCACGACCTCGCGGTAGACGCCGCCGACCTCGGAATGTTCGCCGGATTCATGATCGAAGCTGATGCGGTAGCGTCCGCCGATGCGCACGTCGAGATCGGCCCGGAGCGTGCCCGGCTTGACGTCGGCGGGACCGAACCAGCCGATCAGTCTTTCCGGCTCGACCCACGCCGCCCAGACTTTTTCCGGTGGCGCACGGAAGCGCCGCGTGAGAGTGAGGCTGGGTTGCCCGGCGAGGGGGCTGGCGGATGCGGTTTGGGCCATGGTTCTTCCTCCAGGAGGGCAGCAAGGCGATCGAAGCTTTCGCTCCAGAAGCGCGCGTAGTGGGTCAGCCAGTTCATCGCCTGCTCCATCGGCTGCGCGGTGAGGCGACAGGCGACCGTGTGGCCGGTCTTTTCGCGCGCGATCAGGCCGGCGTCCGACAGCACGTCGAGGTGCTTCATGATCGCGGGCAGCGACATCGCAAACGGCTGGGCGAGTTCGCTCACCGAGAGGCTTTCCCTGTCGACCAGCCGCGCCAGCAAGGCACGGCGAGTGGGATCGGAGAGGGCCGCAAAGGTGCGGTCGAGCGCGGCGTCTTTATACTTAACCATGTGGTTTAGTATAGACGCAAAACGAAGCGAGTCAAGCGACTCGCTCCGGTGTCAGCAGGGATTTCCGGTGTCAGCGCGGATTGTAGACACGCGGCGCGCGACGCTGCTGCAGCGGGCCAAAGGCCACACGCGGGTTGATGGCGCAGGTTGCGCTCCGCCCCGAAGCGCTCGCCATGCATTGCTCGTAGGTTTGATAGTAGCATTCACCGGGGATACCCACCTGACGGTTTTGCAGGCAGTAGGGATAATCGTAGGCCGCGGCCGGCGTCGAGCCGGCCAGACTTGCCGTCCCTGCCGCAAGCACGGTGAGG